>NZ_JBJIAK010000051.1:0-39645 GCF_045310915.1 Mycobacterium sp. SMC-17
CACCGACACGGCCTGAACATCTCCGCCCACCTCAGCCCCGTCCCCGAATTCCCACCACCCCAGGGGACTTAGCCCTGTCGCGCAGCCCTTTCCACGAACAATGACGCAGCCCGCGACCAGGAACGTACTCGCGGTATGCGACCTCACCGACATACTGCGGTTCCACCCAATTCCACCCGTCTTCTGGCGCGGCTGCCGCGGCAGCCGCAGAACGGCCAATCGTGATCAGCATCTGATAGAGCCGCCGGCGCTCTGCTGCGCTGAATCCCGTGCCGACCTCACCGACAACCGTCAGGCCACCGTCTGAACCCCGCCCAGCAAGCAACAGATTGCCGATCTGCCCGCCTCCGCCTGGGCCACCACGCTGGGACCAGCCAACAATCGCCAGTTCGCAGGTGCGCCGAATCGGAGTCTTGATCCACGCCCGTGACCGCCCCGAAACATAAACGGAGTCAATCCTTTTGGCCACTACGCCTTCAAGGCCCTGCTCCTGCGCGATCGCGAGCATGGCGCTCGGTGCGACGTCTGTCCACGAGGGAGGCACAACCAGCACAGGGTGAGCCGAACCGGCCCCGAGGCCTTCCAGGAGCTCACGCCGCTGCCGGTATACCAAACCGGTCACATCGCGCTCATCCAGCGCGAGCACGTCGAAGGCGAGAAACCGGACCGGTACCGATCGAATCAGCGCAGCAGAAGGGCGACGTCGCATTGGCCAACGTTGCTGCAGTCGACTAAAAGACGGTCGACCCATTGGGTCAAGTACCACGAGCTCGCCATCGAGAACAGCCTGCCGGCCGGCCAACGCATCACGTAACCCGTCGAGCTCGGGAAAGGTCGACGAGGCATTTACCAAGTTGCGGGTGTAGACATCGACCCCAGACGCGGCGAGCGAAACCAGTGATCTGAAGCCATCCCACTTGACTTCTGTTGCCCAGGCTGGTCCTACTGGCGGTTCCCCGAGCGTGGGGAGCATCGGCGGCGGCGGAACGGCCCGACCCACTTGCTGGGCACTCATTACGTCCGAAATCTCAGGTCTGATCTACGCGATGGAGGCGCGTGATCACCACGAACCCCCCACCCGCCGGGGCGAATTGGGAACTCTAGGGCACCCTTGCGCTGCAATCGAATCGGCTGTGGGTTTTTGGTCACCGAATACGCCGGGCCGGCGACACTAGGCACCTTGGAAGCCAAGTTTCTTGAACCAGGCTACGAGGCCGAATATCCCGGTAGCGATGGCTAGGAATGCGGTGATGAGGCCCCAAAAGTGGGTTGTCTTATAGATCTTGGGTTTCTGGCAATCAACCCCAGGAATCGGCTCGGCGGGTGCGGAGGTCTGGCCATCCCTGGCTTTCAGGCATTGTGCGCCCACAGCGATGCGGCTTTCGACGAGTTGGTGAACCTTGTCTATTTGCGCTGGGCTGAGGTTCGGCGCTTGGAGCAGAGTGGTCGGTTCATCAGCCCAGGCAGCAACAATATTTTGCGGGGTTTGTGTTGAGGCGACGCCGCTTGGGGTGGCGAGGAAGGCATTGCCCGCTCCCGACAGTGCCGCCGCGAGTGCAACAATTGCTGTTCCTGCAAGGGCTTTCGACTTGCGCGCCTTCCTGAAGGTGTCTGTCCCGGTGTAGCGTCGGGCAGCGACGTTAGTACCCCAGGAATACTTGTCGTAGTCAGACTTGCTGATGTAGATGCCCTCGTGCTCGGCGGCCGCGTCCTGGCCGTAGCGTGACTGGCCTTTGAGCTCCAGGCCGCTCTTGCCGTCGTTGTTGCTGAGTACGAGTTTGTCGTCGTCGCTCAACAGTGATTCGACCACTGGCTTCCCGGCGTCTCCCTTGTTCACCACGATATGGATGCGGCCATCGCCGACCTGTCCAGACTGGCTCACTGCGGGCCAGGACCGCCCGCCGGGCGGACTGATCAGTGCCCGCGCGCGCCGCTCCTTGATCTTCTTGCCGAAGACCGGCAGTTTTTCAATATCCATTTATGCCCTCTTGCATGGCGAGTTCGCATGCCGTGGCGAGCAGCCAGACGGCCGGATGCAGCAACAGGGGGTGGCGAATTTCCCATGGTGGTTTCAATTCACCGAGAAACAAATGGCCAGGGTCCTCTTCGAACTGCTCGCCGGCCAGCTCGTAGGCCATCACCAGCGCACCGGCCAGAGCTGTGCGCATGTCCTCGTCGTACTCTCTGCGGAGCATCCGGCCGGCGAAGGCGCTGCGCACAAGTGCACTCATTGCGGCGATGTCAGTAGCGCTGACATTGGTCGGCCCTGCGGACTTGGTGCGCCCGCGGAGCCGGTCGATCACGCCGGCGAGGTTGGTGACCAAGTTGGGCTCGTCGGGGGCGGGGTTGATTTTCAAGGCAGAGCTAGAAGGTTCGGGGTGCGCATCGAGAATCCGGTTGACGGCAGTACCGATAACCGTGCTGGTGTAGTCGGAGAGCCGGCGTGTAAAGAGCTGGCTCGCCAACACCGCCTCGAAGCCGATGATGGGGTTGTCGGTGATGACATCGGACACTGCGGTGCCATGCCGGCACTTCGCGCATTCGAAAACCCCATAGCGCGTCCCATGCCACGCGCACGCCCAGACTGAGCATTTCGAGCAGGTTCCGACTGTTGCGTTGATTTTTCCGCGCGCGACTGGTTCGTGCCGCTCAGGAAGCAGGGAGCCGTGGAATTGGCAGATGTAGCACGTTCGGCTCGGCAATCGCTGCAACTGCAGTAGTCGGTCGTTCAGCGCCATTCGATCACCCGTCCGATGCTGTCGGTGCGCACTCTCCGGATACGCACGGTAGTCGCCCACCAGCGAAAGCGGCCTGGTTTCGCTGCAGTCAGAATGCACGCTCAAAAGTCGCGCCGGTCTGACTTCGAGCACCCAGTGTCACGAGACGGCACCGCTAGCCAGCCCGTCTCGATCGCCTTGGGGCGTGGACGGCCGGCGCGCCACCCTCGCCCCGGAAATACTGCACTGGGCACCCCTGAGCCGGTCTTATCGTTGATGCATGACTTTCCCCCGCGCTGGCGCGCCGTACCAGCCGCCGATCACGCCGTTCGCGGGTTGGACACGCAAGGGCAAGAACGGTCTGCTGGCGCCGCTGGAGTCAGCGCCGCACGTGGGCGCGTTCGCCCCTCCCGGAACGGGTAAAAGTCGTCGCTGGCTGGCGCAGAGCGCGATCTTGTGGCCTGGCTCGGCGGTGGTGTCCTCAAGTAAAGACGACCTCATGCAGATGGTGGCCTCGCGCCGTCCGGGCAAGAGCGCATTGATCGACCTGCGCCCGATCAATGCGCCGTTCTACCCCAAAGATTTCGTGTCGATGGCGTTCGATCCGACCGCGTCGATCACCTGCATGGACGACGCGGAGGCGCTGACAAAGAGCCTGTTGAGTACGACGTCGATTTCCCTGTCAGGCAGTACTTTTCGCACCGGTGGCGACAATGGTCCGTGGAATGAGTTGGCCTTTGCACCGTTGACTTGCCTGCTGTACGCGGCGAGCCCGCGTGGAACCGGGCAGGGTATCCGCTGGGCGGTGGAAGGCGCTGAGAACGTGGAGAAGCTGCCTCAGGGCGGTGCTCCGCACCAACTGAAGTTCAGCCCGGGTTGGGCTGCTGCCGCGATCTGGACCGAGGACCCGCTGTACCTGGCACGGGTGGAGTCTGTGCTGGATATGGATGCCAAACAACGGGATTCGGTGAAAATGACCGTGACGAAGGTTCTGACGGCGTGGTTGATGACCGCGCGTCATGACCGCGATCTGCCGGCATTGGATCTGTCGTTCCTCGATGAGCCCGGCAGCACGTTGTACCTGCTGACCCCGGCAGACGGGGCGGTGGCCGTCCAGGCGATCGTGTTGTTCGATCAGTTGATCGACCGCCAGCGACGCAAGGTGGCCCAATGGGAGCAGTTCAGCCGGCTCGGCATGTTCCTCGACGAGATCACCAACACGCCGATCCCGCGGTTGCCGCAGTACCTGGCCGAGTCGCGCGGCCTGGGATGCCATATCTGCTATGCCTGCCAGGCAGGAGCACAGCTCGACGCGATCTATGGGCCGTTGCAGGGCAAGGCTATTCGCGCCGTGACCCCGGCAACGCTGATCATGTATGGGTCCCACGAGCACGACATCATGGAGTCAGCGGCGTTCTGGGCGGGCAAGGCCACTCGAAGCCAACAATCGTATGACCACAATGGGGACAACAAGAACACCAACCGGCATTTCGGTAACGCGTTGGAGGGCGCCGAATTGATGCCCCGGAGCCGCGATGAGGCGCGATTGATCCCGCGCGGTGAGCCCGGAGAGATGGTCGAGCTCATGGATTTCGACGATTTCATCGTGTACTTGGACGAGTTGCGCAGCGCCGCAGCGAAAAGCCGGGAAGTCCAATCGCGGCGGCAGAACCTCAAGTCCGTCTGATCGGCTTCGCCATTGCCGTTCCCCGGCCCCGGTCTGCGTCGAGTTGGGGCCGGGCACAGCCGGCCGACGGGCTGCCCCAGGAGCGGAAAAATAGTGCACAGAGCCATCTTTGGCGGCCTTAGGGTTGTTATATGGCAATTCCCGCGCACCCGCAGGTCCCACCGGACCGCTACGACGATGTGCGCCGCGAATGGATCGAATTCCACCAAGGGTGGTCCACCATTCAGCGACGCCGCGCCGAACAGCTCGGCCGGATTGTGCGCAAACGCCAGCGGATTCAGACCTCGGCGGTACCCAATCCGCACGACGACACCCGCATCGACCCGCTGTGGATTCGGGCTAACAAATCCAACGCCTCGAAAGTTGAGTTGGCGATCGTCCTGACTGCGTTCGCCATCGCCCCGATCGGCTGGGTGGGAGGCTGGGTGCTCAAAAAGGTTTTCACGCAGTTGATTCCGCAGACTCTGCGGGGATACCCGATCGCGGCGCTGCTGTGGTCGGGCGTCGGCCTGGGTGTACTCACGCTGGGCGTCTACCAGCTGGTGTACGACCCTGCCGGCTCGTTCGCGCAGATCGCAGTGCTGCCGTGGCTGTGCCTGCAACTGGCGGCGGCGCCGGTCGCGGCGGCCATCTGGGGGATCGCCGAAGGATGGCTCGCAGTGGCGGGCAGTCACCAGTGGTGGCCGTTGACCCCGGTCAAGCGGGAACTAAACGCCGAGGACGCTGCTGCGGTGCTGGGCGGCTACGACCTGACTGGCCCGGCGATCGTCGACGCGATGCCGCTCAACCAGCCCGGCCAAGGGTCACGCCCGTGAACGCAATCGCGACGGCTACAGACGTAAAAGGCGGCACAGCAACGGTTTTAGCCCCATTATCCGGTGCGTTGGGAATCGACAATGCCGGCGGCGTAGGCCGTGCGCAGGGCTTTGTCGCTGAGTTCGGCCGCGAGGTTTTCACGGACATCGCGCAGGCCGTCCAGGGCGTACTCCACCTGAGCGATGCGCTCGTCGACCTGCTCGACAAGGCGCTCGATCACCTCGTCGGGGCTGACCTCTCGCAGCGCGCGGCCACTGCCGCGGCGGCCTTCGGCGGGAGTGAGCGAATTGGTCACACTCAGTGGTTGGCCACCAAGCAACGTCACCGCCGCCGACCCGGGGTGCCAGCCCATGGTGGCATCCAGACGCGCCAGCACCGCCACGGTCGGCCTTCGCTGGCCGTCGAGCCCGCGCAGTTTGGTCAGCGTGTCGCGGGCGGGTCCTCCACGGCGGGTGACCTCGTCCTTGGACATGCGCAGCTGGCCGATTCGTTGCTCGACGAAGTAGATCAGTCGGTCAACACCATCCACGGGAGCGCTCATTCCTCGGACATTACCGCACCTAAAGCAGGTGCTCGGCAATCAATTTCGGATCACGACCGTGCGTTACATCAAGTAGGGAGGGCCGCCGCATGAGGCTGGTGTTGTCGATTCTGTTCATGGGCATGCTGACGTTGGTTGCAGTGCTACTGATGGTCGTCGAGGCCGTCCTGAAGTTGCTGCCGCTGATTGTCGCAGTCCTGTTGGTCTGGGTAGCGGTCCGTGTTGCAGGTCGCCGGCGCCGGGCTCCGGCCCGCGCGGCGCAGCCCGTGCCGCCGCGCCCGAGTGCCGCGGTCCAGCCCGCCGTGACCCGCCCGGTCGCGGCGGCACCGGCGGGCGGTTGGGTCATGGTTCCGGTGTGGATGGGCCCGAACGTCGCACAGCCCGCCGTGATCGACGCCGAGGTGATCGAGCAGGACGGTGCCCCGCGTGTCTGACGTTGATGACCTGTCGGCCCAGTCGGCGCACCGGTTCGCCGCGAATCTGTGGGGCGATGAACCGTCACCATTGGCCTTGGCGACCCGCGACGAGTCCGAAAGCGACCTCGAGCACGACGATGCGCCAGTAGACCTTGACGGGCCGGCAGCCGAGGACGATCCCGGGCTGTCGCCCACCGGTGCGCCTGAGGATCAGCCGGCGGCCGTAAGCAAGAACGCCGGTGCCTGGCGCACCGCGGCCTGGCTCGGATCAGGGGTGGTCCTGGTCGCCGTGTTTATTGTGTTGGTGTTCAGCGTCTTTGGCGGCGGCCCGGAACCGACACCGGTGCCGCAGCACATCTCGCCGGTGTCACCGGTGGCGGTCTCACCAGCACCGAGCACCGCCAATGTTGCTGTACCCCAGCACGACGTGGCGATACCGTTCGCCGCGAAAACCTCCAGCTGCGATGAACAGGGCTCCACATCGCCGCAGGCGTTGACGGATGCGTCCAGTGATTCAGCGTGGGTGTGCAACCGCGGGCCACAGGAGTCACGGCTGGATGGTCAGATTCTGCATGTCAAGTTCACCTGCTCGACGTCCCGGCCGGAGTCCAACTGCTCCTACATGCTCAACTCGGTATCGCTGAGTCCCGGGTGGCTCGCGAAAACCACTGGCGGCAAGGATCATTGGCTCGAACACCGTGTGGTGACGAACCTTCAACTGAACTTCTTCAACGGCGACCAGCTGGCGGCCGATCCCGTGCCTGTGGACACCCACAGTGTGCACGGCATGGTCACGGTGACCCTCCCGCAAAAGGTGCTGGCCTCCCGCGTCGATGTGATGATCTTGCACACCGCACCCCCGCCGGCGACGCCACCGGCGGGGGTGGACCCCAACGTCCCGGGCGGGGGACAGGACCCGTTCAATCCGACCGGGCCGGTGGCCGGGGTCGGTGCTGCCCCCGACCCGACTGGCGGTGCCCCCGCCGATCCCATGGGCGCACCTGATGCGAACCCGGGCAGTGACCCCGTGGACGCCACCTTCGCAATGAGCCAGATGCAGTTCTTCGGACACGCCCCCAACTAGGACACTCATGACTATCGCCAATCCTTTTGCCAACGTGGAGGTTTCACGCACGTGGCAGCGCCGCATCGGCACGGCTAGGAGCCGCGCCCGCTCCATCTGGATGGCCACGCTGACCGTGGCGGTGCTGGCCTGCGTGCCCGCGGCCTTGAACGTGTACTTCGCCGAGCATCACCCCGACAACGTCGATGTGGCCAAGATCGCCAGCCAGGTCAACAATCGGGCCCTGGCTGCCGGCGGGCTGGCCCGGGAGTTTGTGCGGGCGTTTCTGACCACGCCGGTCGACCAGCGCGCCGTCCTGCGGCATTTTCTGACCTTCGGCGATCCGACCGGCGCACCGGGTGCGGTACCCGGCCTGGCCGCCGCCGGATCGGGCGCGAAGCAGCCGCCTCCGGCGGTCGTTGACTCCGCCGTGGTCTGGTCGGTGATCCCCGCCGGATCGGTCGGGGGAGCGGACCTGTACGGCACGGTCATCATGGTCAGCCAGCGACCGTACGCCTCGGCCGACGCGGTCACCGCGTTCTATCGAGTTCCGGTGTCCATCTATAGTTCTCAGCCCCGCGCGATGGACTGGCCGGCCCCGGCGAACGACCCGGGCCCCGGCGCCGACATCAAACTGTCCTACGAGCACCCGGTGCCGGCGAACAGTCCCATGTCGTCGGTGATCAGTGGCTTCGTCACCCAGTTCCTCACCTCCAACGGCGGCCTGGACCGCTATGTGTTGGCCGACTCGGGTCTTCGCCCGATCGGGGGGTACCAGAGCGCCACGGTGACCGCGGCCACGGTCAGCAGCGACGTCCCGAACAACGCCGCCCCGGGCACGCGCATTCATGTCCGAGCGTTGGTCTCAGCCCAGACAACACAATTTGCCAGCGTGCCATTCACGTACTTTCTGACGCTCGAAAATAGTGGCGGAACCTGGATGGTTGCGGCCATAGACTTAATTCCACAAGTCGACGCCGAATCAGGCGCTTCCGCTGCCGGGTCAAACCGCTGAAAACCGCGAATTCAAGGAGCAATCGACCATGAATCACACCGCATTCACTGCCGGAGCGCAGTTGGCCACGGCCGCCGGGGACCACCACATCCTGGCCAACGGATTCTTCTCCAGTGGCTACAACATTGGCTACACCTGCATCGGCGCCATCGCCCTGGTCTCGCTTGTCATGGGCTCGGCGAAAACCGTTGGCAAGCAGAGCAAAGAAGGCTCAGGGGCCGGTATCACCCACCAGATCGGCACCATCGTGCTGGCCGTGATCATCCTGCTGTCCTGCGCCATCGCCGCCGGGATCGTCTACGAGATGCAACGAAACGGCGTCCGAAACTCGGTGCCGGTGACGAATCCCTTCGGCACCAGCAACGGGTTCGGGCAGTAGCACCATGGCCGACGACGCACCGGCGAAGGTCTATTCCGATCAGCGCGATGTCACGATCGTCCTGGGCGAATCTGACGGCTTCACCCTGCCATTCAGGGACAACTGGCGCGCCCCGGACGCCATCGCCGGTGTCGTCGGCACCCTGGGCACCTTGACGGCGGTCACGCTCAACCTGTACAGCGGCCACGCCGTGGCGATCCTGATCATCGGCGCGGCCCTGACCGTGGGCTCAGTCCTCGCGCTCGCCAAATTGCCGCAAGCCCGACCCACCATGTCCACCCGGCTCGCATGGTGGTGGGAGAACACCCGACCCACGGTGTCCTGCTCGCACCGTCAGGACCCAAAGAAGGCCCCCATCAATGACTTCCAACGCTTCCAGCGCTGACGGCCCTCTGGGTGTCATCGGCAACCTCCGGTTCACCCAGAACGGCGTTTACGCCGATTACCTGCTGTCGGGTCAGCCCTTCATCTTCTTGTCGAAAGACTGGCAGAACGCCGTCGCAGACGTTCACGCGGATCTTCTCAGGACACTGCCGTCAGGCCCATTGATCAGCGGGCTGACCACCGCGGTCGCTCCCCGCAACATCAAGCGGCGGATGCTTTACGCCCACCACGACCTGGACCCCACCGATGAACGCCAGGCCCACCACCTGCCCGAGCACACCATCGCCTGGGTCAACCACTGCGAGTTGTGGGCCCCGGAGATCGCCCGCGGGAAATCGCGGCGACGGGTGTACTGGCTGAGCCTGCCCTTGGACTATGGCCAGAGCGGCACGACGACGGCCGGCCGCTTCCAACGCGCCTGGGAGACTGTCATCGGCCGCGACAAGGACAGCGACACCTCCATCAACCACTACCGGACGGTAGCGGCGGATATGGTCCGCAAACTGCCCCCGTCACTGTTCGCCAAACCCGCCTCGGCGGAACAGATTTGGTGGCATTGGAACTACACCGCGAGTTGCGGGGCCTGGCCTCATCCGATGCCCAACGTTCCCTATAACCCGAACGCCGAGTTGCCCGGAAGTGCGTTCACGCGCGTCTGGTTCGATCAGTCTGCCGCCGAGCTGCGCGGCCGCCGCTGGCGCGCAGCGCGCACCGACTCCGACGTGTTCGTGCGTACCTACCGCGAGCGTGGGGAGTCGATCCCCGACTCCTATCAAGCCCTGATCGGCATTGAAGGATTTCCCGACACCGGCATCAAATGGCCGCACGCCACGTTGTTCAAGCTGCTCGATGACCTCAGCACCGCCGATGTGACCCTGGACTGGCTGCTGCATCTGACCTTTGATTCGGCAGAGCAGGCGGTGGAGACCGCCCACCAGGTCATCACCAACATCAAAGACCAAGGCCGCCAGCGCGGCCGCCGCGCCAACAACGACGACGAGTTGGTGCGCAAACTCGCCTCCGGCAAAGAACTGGCCTCCGAGCTCAAACGCGGCAGCGCCGAGCGCGGCGTCAACCCGGCGGTGGTGCTGCGCGCATCGGGGACCAATCCCGACCGGGTGAATTCGGTTCTGTCGGAGGTTATTCGGCGATACCGTGGCCAGAACCTACGGATGCAGCGGCGCCCCGGCAGCCAGAAGTCGCTGTGGCGGGCATTCAATCCGGGCACCGAAAGCACCGCCCGGCTGCATGAAATCCGCAACCCCTCGACCACGGCGCGATTCGCGAAATTTGTTCCACTGCTGTCGAATAAGATCGGCAACAACGTCGGTGTCCCGCTGGGGATGAACATCACCACGGGCGGTTTACCCGACCTGGTGCTGCTCGATCTGTTGGGCGCACCGGGCCGGCAGAACCCCGCCAACCTGGTCATCGGCGGGTCGCCCGGCCGGGGCAAGTCCCAGTGCAGCAAGAATCTCGAACGTTCCTGGCTGAGAATGGGCGCCGGCCTCCATCTGCTCGATCCGACCTCCGCCCGCGAACATCAGCGGGCGCTCGCTGATTTCCCGGATGAGAAGAAGACGATCATTGATCCGAGAAATCCTTTGTTCAGCCTCGATTCATTGCGAATATTCCCCGATACGGACATTGTTCGCACCGACGATGTGGAAATTATCGATGCCGGTGAACGCGCAGTAGATTGTTTGCTACCACTTATGGGCTTCGGTCCGATGAGTGTGCAGGCATCCCGGCTCAAAGCAATTCTCGCGCCCGGCTCCCGCGCCGCCAACGGAATCGGAAGTAGCAACCAGCTGATCAGGTATCTGAGCGACCGCACCCGCGCCGACCGACTCGGGGTCGACGATGATCTGCTGATCGCGCTGGAAGGCTTGCGGGCAGAACGCCTGCTGCGGCCGCTGTTCGATGAAACGCTGGGCCTTCCTGACCTTGATCGGCAGCTGGTCATCTGGAATTTCGGCGGCCTCAAGCTGCCCGACGTAACCGAGGAATACCAGGCGCACCTGCACCACATGACCACCCCGAGCCAGCGTGCCGCGGTCGCCCTCTACGGGCTGGCCTCTGACCTGGCGCAGCATGTGTTCTTCAACCGCCGCACCCCGCAACCGGATGTGTTGGTGGTGGAGGAATGCGCTGCCTGGACCCACTCACCGGGCGGGCAGAAGACCGCGAATCTGATTATCCGCCAAGGCCGTAAAGCCTGGACCGGATTCGTGGGCATCAGTCAGAACCCCAAGAAGGACTTCGGGGTCCTCGAGGACGAGTTCATCGACCAGCGGCTGTGCCTGGGCTTCAAGTCGGCCGCGATCGCTGAGGAGACCCTGCGCTGGTGCGGCCGGGACGTCGACCGCCACCCGAAGCTGCTGGCCGACTATGTCAACAACACCAGCCCCGTACAGATGGCCGACCACGGTGACGATTCGATCGACCCACAGCACGGCAAGGTGATTCCGGGACGGGAAGGCGAAGCGTGGTTCCTCGACGAGTTCGGCGGCTTCGGCAAGGTGCGGCTGTTCAACGCACCTAACCGCGCCCTGTCCGAACAGTACGACACTAACCCGGTGCGCGAGCGTGCGCGTAAGCAGGCCATCTGATGCTCGCCGAAGCCAAAGCCTGGCTGGACCTGCACCCTCGCATCGGCCGCCCGGTGAAAGTCATTGCCCTGACACAGCTGTTGTCGATGATGGCGGTGGGCGCGGCCCCGCACGCCGCCGCATCGACCTCGGCCGGAGTGCTGAACTGGACGGGGCTCAAATGCTCCTACGGTGTTCCGATCGGGGACTATTCGCTGGCTTTGGCCAGCGTCCGGGATCAGCTGCTGGAAGCCGGCCCTGAAGGATCGGCGATCGACCCGTCCACGTGGATGGCCTGGATGATGCATGCCTTCGACGTGCTGGCCACCTTCCTGGGCGCCTCATCGCTGCTGTCGGGCCTGATTGGCTTGGCCATCACGATTTTCGCGCTCGGCCTGTGGGTGATGAAGCTGACGGTGTCGAGCTACTGGCTCACCGTTATCGGCACGATCGCCCAGGCCGTCACCACGGCGGTGATCGACGTGACGACCAGGTGGGGGCTGGTCATGCTGACCGTCCCCCTCGGGGTGGGTATCGGCGTCATGACCTTGCACCGAGGCGAGCGCGGCCGCGGCTGGATGCAGATTCTGTTGGCGACCGCCATTCCCGCGCTGTCGGTCGCGGTGTTCGCCAACCCGTCCGGAATGATGTACGGACCGGACGGACTGCTGCAGTTCGGCCGCAAAGTCGGTTTCAGCGTGGGCCAGGTCGCCACTCACGGCCACGCCATCGCCGGCGGCGGATTCGCCGGGCAGATTGATACCCTTACCTCGAGCTTGATCACCCACGCGGTACGAGAACCGTTGGAAGTGTTCAACTTCGGGCATGTCGTAGATCGCGTCGGTGGCTGCGGGAGCGCCTACACTCGCGCCTTGATCTCGGGCAGCCAGTACACCGATCCGGTCGAGGCTATGAAGGCATGCGGCGACAAGGCCGCGGTGTCGTTCGCCCAACACCTCGACGGCGGCAACATCGGCGGCGCATTGATTCTGCTCGTCGCTCTGACCTTGCTGTCCTGGTTCTTGGTGTCCTCAGGCTGGTCGGTTCTCAAGGTGTCGGTCAAGGCGATCTACACCACCGCGATCCTGCTGCCGACCTTGTGGGCCGGCGGCATCCCGGGTGCCCCGCAGCGCCGCGCGATCAGCGAAGTATGGAAGTTCTTCAAGTTCGGCATCGAGGTCACCGTGTACATCGTCTACGTCAGTGTCATTGGCCTGGCCGTCGAGCGACTGATCACTCAACCCCTGCCGGCCGAGTTGGGCGGCACCAACCCGTTCGCCCACCTGGTGATGATGGCCGCCGCGTCCATGGTGGCCCTGTATCTGCTGCGGGTGCTGCGCGCCGACCTGGAGAACCGGCCACCAGGGCGTGGGGTGTTCGGGCGGGCCACGGATGTGGCGCTCGGTTTGGGCATGCACGCCGCGGTCGGCGGGGTGGGTACGGCCGCGGTGGGCGGCGCCGGCTGGCTTGGAAGCAAACTCAAAGGGGCACGCTCCCTGCCGTGGGAGCAGGAGCTTGAACAACGCGCCGGCGCTGGCGGCGAGGAAGTCCATGGTGCGCCGGCAGCTGGGTTCGATCCCGTGACCTCGGATCACTCCACCGCCGAGCCAGGCGTTGATGGAACGGCCGCGGGCCCGAATGTGATCGGCGGCGCGGCTGGCGGCAGCGCACCGCCTGCTGGCACCACGGGCGGCGGGGCGACGCCGATCGCCGCGCCCACAGGTCAGGGCGGCGGATTCGACCCCGTCAACGCTCTCGCCAACCAGGCCAACGACCTGCGTGAACGCAGTCCCCGAGGCCGCCGGCGCGACGCCGATGCCGCCCAGGCCCAATGGGGCGAGCTCGCCGGCGGCGTCGGCCACCAGCCGGTATGGACCGGCCCCGCTGCGGAGGCAGGCGGGTTCGATCCGATGGCCGCGATGGGCGATCTCGGCCTGCATGAGGACATTCCGTTCCCCGACGAACCGCCGCCAGATGACGGTCATCTGCCGCCGCCAATCGACGACGGACCCAGTACCGTCGATCCCATCACTGGCCCATAGCTCAGGAGACCACCGTTGACGTCGCCGATCGAACAGCGCCGCGCGTTTGACCTCGCGCTCGCCCGATTCCAGAACCGAGACATGGCCGCCGCGCGAGATGAATTCAAGCGGATCACCGAGGTGGCGCCGGCCATGTCCGATGCGTGGCTGGGTCGCTTGGCCGCCGGCGATCACAGCCTGCCGGCGCTGGCGGGCGCACACGAGAATTCCCGCGCGCTTTACCGCGAAACCAAGCGGCTAGGCATCGGAGACGGGGAGCTGCAGGCCCTCGTCCCGTCGCCCCTCTGGCTCAACATTCAGGTATGGAATCGCGCCAGCATCGCACTCGCCTACGCGAGCCGCTTGATCGCCGCTGGTCAATACGACCAGGGGCTGGCGGTGCTCAACGAACCGGCCCTCGCCGACGATCCGTGGCCGCAGATGTGGCGCCAATTCCTCATGGCCACTTTGTATCACCGCACCGAACGGTGGCCTGACCTCATCGCGGCCACCGAAAGCTGCCCGCCCCGCACAGCCACCTACGTCCATGACGAAACACTGGCGGCAACGCAGACGCTGCGAGCGATGGCGAGCGCGCGATTGGCCCTGTACCAACAGGCGCTGGACATCATCAAAGACATCCGCCAGCCCACGAACCCCGACGTGGCCGCGAACATGGCGCTCACCAAAGGGTGGTGCTTGCGCGCAATCGGCGACGAAGCTGCCGCCGCGGAAGTGTTCAACACCGCGGTGGTGGACGGCCAGCTGATCTGGGAAGCGCGCGACGCGCTGGCACACGCGGACTACCAACTGGTGACCACCGACGCCGAGACCATCGCGACCCGCACCAATCGGTGGGACCCGCAGACCGAGACCAGCCGCGAGGTCCGCGCGGCCGCCGAACTCGGCGCTGAGCGTGAGCTACGCCTGAAGGCGGCTCAGGAAACCATCGACAGCCTGATCGGCCTGGAAGACGCCAAGGAACAGATTGCGGTGTGGCGCACCGAAATCCAGATCGAACAGCTCCTGGCCGAGCAAGGCGAGTCCATCGGGTCGAGCAACGAGAACCACATGGTGTTCCTCGGCCCGCCTGGCACCGCCAAAACCACCTTTGCCCGCGTGGTGGGGGAGGTCCTGTTCGGCCTCGGAAAGATCCGTCGGCCGGACGTCAAAGAGGTCACCGAGGAAGACATCGTGGTCGGGTACGTCTCACAGACAGCCGCGAAGATGAAAGAAGTCTGCGAGGAAGCCCGCGGCGGCGTGCTGTTCATTGACGAGGCGTATCGGCTGGTGCCAACCACTGAAGGCCATTCCTTCGGCAAGGACGCCATCAACACCCTGCTCAAATACATGGAGGACTTCCGCGAGGACCTGGTAGTCATCGTGGCCGGCTACCCCAAGGAGATGCAGGACTTCCTGCGCGCCAACGCCGGACTGGCCAGCCGCTTCCATTTCAGCTTGACCTTCGCCAGCTACAGTCCAGATGAAATCGTCGCGATCGGCCAACATATTGCCGCCAATGAAGGCTTAGCGGTGGCGGCCGGTGCGTGGGATCTGCTGCGTACCAGGGCATCTGAGTTGCGGGCTCAACCGTACGAGAGCGGCACCATGCTGGACCTGGCGGGCAACGGCCGATATGCCCGAAAAGTCGTGGTGGCATGCAAGCGCGAACGGGCTCGCCGGCTGCATCGGGCTGCGCCCAACCCCGTCGAGCTGCAGCAGTTGGTTCGTACCGACCCCGACGTCCTCAAAGTGACGGCCGATGACATGCGCGCCGCGCTGGCCGCCTCCGAACCCACGCAGCCGGACCCCGCCGCCATCAACCTCGCTGGTGAAGCACACGGCCGGGCCTAGCCCGGCAAATCCGGCTAGTGCCGAGGATCCCCGAAAATTGGCGTCGGGGACCCTCCAGCCGCCATTTTACGATTGATCCATGGCGGATCACACCGGACCGAATGCCACTGACCTGCAGGAACTGAGCAACGCCCACGACCGCGCTGTCGACGACATCGGCGTTCTGGCCGGCGCGCCGATGATCCCCGGTCCGCCGAACCAGGCAACCTCAGCCGCGGTCGCGGAGGGCAACCGACTCATTGAAGCGCTGGGCGCCGAATTCGCCAGCAGTTTGACGGCGCGCAGCGCTCAAATCAGACAGTCTGCTGGGGCCTTGAGTCGCAGAGACCCGTCAGTAGTCCCTCAAAGGGATGCTCATGACCACAAACCTGGCGGCGGTTGGTCCTGAGGTCGGAAGTTCGGTCGGAACAGTTGAAGGCCGTAGATTGATCGCGAATTTCGGCCGGGAAGCGGCTCAGCCGCGCATATTCGCGAATGGGAGACGCCCGTAATGTGAGCGGAAATCAGCGAGCATCTTCGTCTCGATCTTCGTGGCGTCGGCGTCGGCGGTGACCCGCCAGCCGACGAGTAGTTCGGTGTGATCGGTGAGCTGCCAAATGCGACGGCCACCCGAGTGGGCGATCGGCGCGCCTGCACCGAACTTGCGGAACTCATCGAGCCGTGTGCGCAGATGACGCTTACCGTCGGCGCTGAGATTGGCCTTGCCGATGTAGATGACCCGTTCGCCGGGCACCCACAGGGCATGTAGCTGCGCGACGGCGACGGTTGGGTCTTTTCCCTTGAAATGCCCGGCAGGCGACACGTCGAGGAATTTCGGTGAGTCATCACTGGGCCGCACGACGACGTACACACCAGGCTCGGTCGGCACGCCGGCGGTGGGCAGCTGCTCGAACGGGACCCAGCCGGTGAACCCGCTCAGATCAATCGGACCGGTCATACCGTCGTGAAGCCCCACTCGATCGCGCGAGCGAGGCGACGCTCGTAGTGTTCGCGCACCGAAAGGGGGCGGGTCATGATGAAGTACGGGTGTTGCGGAAACAGCAGATACGGCAATTCTGGCGGGTCGACCCGACGTGCGCGCGGCACCCGGAACGGCCAACTCAGTTGTCGCGCTTCGGGATACACCTGTAGCAGAGCCGCTTTCGCGAATTTGCCGACGCCGATCACCAGGCGCGGTTGAACGATGTCACGCAGCTCAGCGCGTAGGAACGGTAAGCAATTCGCGCTTTCATGCGGGTGCGGGTCACGATCGTCGGGCGGGTGACAGTGAATGGAGTTCGTGATGAACAGGTCGGTCTTAGCGACGCCGGCTTGCTGGAAACAGCGATCAAGAACGCGCCCGCTGCCGCCGTAGAAGGGCTCTTGCTGTTTCATGCAAGCGCGACACAGCGCCTCGCCGACGATCGCGACAGGCGAATCGATTGAGCCGAAACCGGGCGCTGATTCGGTCACGTGGGGCTCGTTCAAACGGTCGGGGTGAACGCATTTGCGGCACGCCTTGATCTTGCGGTCGAGGTCGGCCTTTCGCCGGTGCCGGCTATCAGTCGTCATGACAGCTGTCTCCGGTTGTCGGGCCGGCTCAGCTTGCCGGCTTGCATCACTCGTCAGACCATACTTGCTGCGCGAGTACAACCGGCTACATCCGAGGCAACCCCCTGCAAATCGCAGCGCCTGTTGCGTTGCGCGGACCGGTGAGAGGCGGGCAGCGGCGCTTAGGGGATGATCATTGACATGGGCGTCAATGATCATCCGGCAGCGCCACAGGCGTTCACCACATTCAGGGTGCCGAGCAGGCTCCTCGAGGTCGTCCTGATGTTGATTGTGGCGGTGATTGGGCTACACACGCTGTGGGAAGCGGCGACCGCGACCGGTTCATTCTCCGAGGCCTCCGGCCTCGTCCGCGCCGCGGTGGTCGTGGGCGTTGGCTACCTGGCGGTGCGATCTGCACGGGCTGGGTTGGAGCGTTGGCGCCAGGGGAGCGGGATCGG
Source organism: Mycobacterium sp. SMC-17 (assembly GCF_045310915.1). NCBI lineage: Bacteria > Bacillati > Actinomycetota > Actinomycetes > Mycobacteriales > Mycobacteriaceae > Mycobacterium > Mycobacterium sp. SMC-17. The sequence continues at coordinate 17,473 of NZ_JBJIAK010000051.1, forward strand.
CCCGGCGATCGAGCGAATAGAGCAGTAGCGGATATGGCCAACACGCTGATGAACGCCGTCACCCTGTTCGCCCCGAAAGTGCACTACGCCAGCACATTTGACAGTCAGTTTGACGCGATGACGACATGGCGGGCGAACCTTGAATGCGGCTGCGCTGGTGGCACCGGCGATGGGGATGCGCCACACGTTTTCGCCGGGTACGCCGAATTCATGAACATCAACATTGGTCAGCACCCGATCGCAGATCTGCTCGACTCTTTGTCGGAGGACGCTCTGGCCTTCGAGGAGCTGTTTGAGGGCGACGACGTCGCCCCGCCATTGCAGGATCAGTTCGACGACGTCCCGATCCACCGGGTCATGATCATCACCGCCGTCGAGATCGCAGAGCCACTACGAGGGCACGACCTCGAAGCGTGGCTGGTCGCCGAGATCATCGCCCGAATGGCCAGCCCCATCGACACTTTGGTGCTGCTGCACCCGCACGCACTAGGCCCGCACGCCAGCAGCGCAGCTGATCCCACCTTCTATTGGCAGCGATGCGGCCTCACCCCCGTCGAGCACCAGCCGCATTTCCTCTGCGCCACAACCGCTTACACTCACCTTCCGAACGCCAGGAACCTGCTGAGCCCGGTGGGCGATGTACAGATCACCGTGCCGGCCGCTCTGATCCGTGTGGAGCGTCCGGATAGCCCTCGGCACACGATCATGACCGGCCCGCAACCGCAGCCAGTCGGTTTGCGGCTCGTCCGCGACTGACACCGCCATGCACAATGAGCGTCATGACTGACGTACCGGGCCTGTCGGAGCGGCGGCCGCCGGCCCGCCGCAGCGACGACAAAGTCAATGACTTCACCATCTTGGTACGGGTGCCCGGAAACCCTTCAGCCGTCCGCGCGTTCATAGCAGACCAGGCCGGCGAGGCCGCCGATTACGCCGCCGCCAACGGCGGCGTCATCGAAGACCTCCCGGAGTAGTTCAGTTCCGAGTAGGCCGACGCGCCAAATCCTGGACGGATCAGCTAGCCATTGCGCCAGCGGCTACCGTAGCGCCGTGGTAACCGCCGCCCCGACTCTGTCGAGCACCTGCGCAGGCTGGGTTAGCGCCGCCGGATTCACGATCGGCACTCTCGACGATGCGACCACGCTGCGGCCCTCAACGGGCGTCGGCACGAGCTGGTACCAGATCCGCGACCGCGGCCAAGGTCGCGTCGAGCTGACCCAGATCGACGCAGATGGTGACGAGTACTGCGAGCTGTTCGCCGCGGGCATGGATGTCTTGGAGCGCTACATGATCGGCCTGTTTGTTCTATAGCCACTGACTTGTTGTTGCTATGCTCGCTCCACCCTCGGGCTGGGAGCCAACATGCAGACATGGTCGGTGGTTCGCTACGACATCAACGTGCTCGCTCACGGTTGGCCGACGGAGATCACGGGCCCGATTCCTGACATCGGCGACGTGTTGTCGCGTTGGAAAGACGTTGATGGACAGCGCTTTCTCATACGCAGCGACGGGTTTGTCGATGTTCGAGTCAACGCGTTCTTGGCTTCCGCTCGGATGCGAGTGCTTGCGAGTAACACAAACCGTGACTACGCACAGTCGCTGTGTTTGTGGCTGAACTTCTTGCAGACCAGTGGACGCGTGTGGTCTGAAGCGACCGAGGAAGACACAGAGGATTTCGAGTTCTGGAGGCGCACCGACCCGAACAATCTGACTCCTGTTGGCGCTTCGGCTTTTTCGAAGGATATTGCGGCGTGCAAGAAATTCTATTCGTGGGCCGCGGAGCGGTTCGCAGATGTCGTCGACATCTTCCTGTCCGTTGATTCGCCGCCGTCTAAGCGGTCGGCCAGAGTTCGATGGCTCGATCCTGCCGCGGTAGATCGTTGGCGCGATGTTGGGTTGCGTGGCCGGGATCTTCGGGGCCACAGGGACCGATCGTGCCGCACCCGCAATGAGCAGCGCGATGTCGCGTTTTTCGACGGACTGTATGGAACGGGGTTACGGCTGTCGGAATGGGCTTCGGTCACGATCGATGAACTTCCAACACTGGGTGTCGACCGGCCCTTCTATAAGTGTCACTTGGCCGACAAATGTGCCAAGGGTGGCTATGGCCACCCGTATTGGATGCCGCGGCACGTGCTGGCGGGGATTTGTGCGTATGTGGAGGGTTCCAGGGCCCGGGCTGTTCGCGGCGCCCAAGAGAGCGGTCGCTACGCGCAACTGGGCGACGCGATCGTCGTGGGCGTCGCGAAGCGACCAGGAACGGTAAGACTGCCCGACGGTAACGGTGGATTCATCGACCGCGCTTGGAACACGACCGGTCCAGCGTTGCGCCGCAGGCTATTTCGCCGCACGCAAGCTGGTCTGGAGCCATTGTGGTTGTGGCTGAACGAAAATGGTCTCCCGCGCGACGCGCACGGATGGCACCACACGTTCGCTGCAGCGAACGATCGTATCGCCGCACTGGGTGTGGAGAACTTCACCTGCACACCGCATATGCTGCGGCACTCCTTCGCCCTGCGGTGGTTCTCCATTGGGAAACTGGTCTATTCCTCGAGACTCGGTCACCTCTCAGAGGAGGAGGCCCGTGATTTCCGAGTCCAATTCGGTGATACCTGGCACCTGGTGCAGACGATGTTGGGGCACCGGCATGTCGAAACTACCAGGAACGTCTACCTGGAACCCTTCCGGGCGCTCGACGTCGAGGTGTTGCTTGCGCAGACCCAGGGCTTACCGGTGGCGGGATTGATGGCCGAACTTTTCGGCGGCCACGCAATGGTCCTCGGAGACCCGGTGGCGCGCAAATGAGTCGGCGTGGTCGCGCCGCTCGGCTTCCCGAACCAGCACACGCAACACCGCGCGGTGTTCTCGCCGACGGAACGACGGTCCGCTGCTTCGAGGACGGCAACAGTCAGCCAAAAGACTTCGACTGTTCACGTTTGCCGGTGAGCCCGGAGCTGCAACGCATGTTTGCCGAGGCGTTCGCCAAACGCACAGGCCCGGGCGGCACTTTACGGTCGATGGCGTCGATCGGCGACGCGTTTCGAGCGATGCACCACTTTGCGCAATATCTTTCGGGTCTACCGCGTCCACCCGTGAGCCGATCGGGCCTGCGTCCGCGCCACATCGACGGCTTCTTGGCCGAGCGTCGCGCTGCGGGTGCCATCTGGAAGCTCACCGAGGAGTCGCGCGGAGTGAAAATGACTCTGCGCCAGCTCGATTCGTGGAATCCGGACATGGTGGCCAAACTCGCCGAGCCCCATCCGCGACCAGTGCGGTCCGGTAAGCGTCACCAGAGCTACAGCCGTACCGAATTCCAGCGGATCGCCGCAGCGGCGCGCGCCGACCTGCGGCGGGCCGCGCAACGCATCCGAGATAATCGTGCGTTGTTGGAGCAGTACCGATTGGGCCAGTTAGATGATCCGACCCGCCGACTCGAATTGCTCGACTATGTGGAACGGCACGCCGACGTGCCACGCCGAGGCGGCGACTTCCCGAGCAAGGCGCAGTTGACTGCCAAGTGGGTGCGCGGTTTCGGAGGGACCCGGGACATCATTCGGTGGGCACATTTGAATCCGCTGGAAGTCAGCGCCGGTGCCGTGTTGTTGGCCGTGCTGACCGGGCAAAATCCGTACGTCATCATGAAATGTCCTGCTACACATCACCGCGCCGACGGCGATGCGGGCGGACCGAAGACCGCCATTGTCGGGATGCGCAAGCCCCGTCGTGGCAGCCGCGCCGACATGGACGTCGCACTTGCCGCCGTTCCAGATTGGATCAGCATCCCCGACGACCCGACCACGCTGTCGCGGCGCGATGAACTGCACACGGCCTTCGGTGTCTACATGTTGTTGTATGAGCTGACCGCATCGACGCGCAGAATCGAAGGCAGTGGCCGGTTGATGGTTGCCTACTGTTCAAATGGCGCCCATGGTAGGGGTATCCGCGCGCATGGATCGGCTGAAGGATGGATACGGCCATGGTCGCGACAACAGGGGCTACTGTGCGATTCTGTCGAGGGCGTACCACCCAAGCCACTCGAGGTGTCGCTAGTTCGACTACGAATGACTTACCTTGAGCTACACCAGAAACCGGTGGCGCACACCGAACAAACCCTCATTGACGACTATCTGGGGCGAAACCGCGGCAACCTGGTTGAATACCGCCGAGTTGTCGCCGATGCCTTGAGCGAACAGGTCGCCAAAGCCCGCGCCTTGCCCGTCATGTCCGCGCTGTCGGCGGCCGAAGTTGCTCAGGCGCACGCCGATCCGACGGCGTTGGCATCGGAATTATCGTTGTCCCACACCGATGTTCGACGCATGCTCAAGGGCAAGTTGGACACCGTGATGAATGCCTGCATCGACAATCGCCACGGGCCGTACGGTGACCCGGGCCAGGCGTGCCGCGCCTCATTCATGCTGTGCCTCAGTTGTCCATGCGCTCGCGCGTTGCCTCGGCACCTGCCCGTGCAGACCCTGGTGTTCGATCGTCTGGCTGAACGTCGACACCAGATGACCCCGCTGACGTGGACGACGCGTTTTGGCCTCCCGCACGCCCAGCTATCCGATCTGCTGTCGAATTATGACGAAGACCAACTCAGCGCAGCGCGCGCCGCCACCACGGATGACCATCGCGAGATCGTGGACCGATTCCTCAACCGGGAGTTGGACATGCGATGACGACACCGCATCGGCGCGCTACGCGCCACCACGACCAGGTTGAATGTCCCGACCCGACCACACCGGTTCTCCTGCGGCGCGTATTACGCCCAGATGCCGACACCGCTGTGCTGTCTCGGTATGCAGACGATGTGTGGCGCTTCGATCACGGAATCTTCGAGGAAAGCGCGAAGATCACCAGCATCAACTTCAAGCTGGCCCCAAAATCCTTGCGAGAATGCGCAAAACGCTACGTGTGGGTGCTGGTCAACACCGACCCGCCGATGCAGCTCCGAAGGACCACGGCCACACGCCCATCGCTGTACACCATCAGGATGTGCTGGTATCCGTTCCGCACGTTCTTGAATTGGCTTCACAAACAACGTATTACAGCGTTCTGCGAAGTGACACCCGAGTTGCTCGATGACTATCTGGTCTACGTCGGCAGCACTCAGCCCAGCGTCGAGCAGATGCACCGATGCGTCGGTGAGGTCCGTCGACTCTGGGGATACCGCTCGGCACTACCGGAATCGATGCGGCTACCCGAGATGCCGCCCTGGGGCGGTGAATCGGCCGGCGCCCTTCTGGGCAATGCCCGCTCATACATGGAGAACCTCACGCCACGAATCAACGAGAACACGATGCAGGCGCTACTACTGTGGGCGCTGCGATTCGTCGAAGACTTCAGCGATGACATCATCGCCGCCCACGAGGAGTTCCTCTTCCTTCATGCACGCGGGCCGGACGTGACGCCCATTGCAGAGCAAGACAGGACCCGGCTGCCACAGGGTGGGGCGATCAAGATCGTCACCGAGTACGCCGAATCGCTTCGGCAAGAACACGGCTTGCTGCCGGGCAGGATCAACGAGCAAGGTGAGCGTGAAATCAACGTTCCCTTTATCGCCCGGCTGATCGGTATCCCGCGGCTGTCGGCGGCGTCCTACTCGACCGCCCGGTCGGTGTTGGCCACCTCAGGCTTGCCGATCGATGATGATGCGTACCTGTCCACCCCGATCATCGCCACTGTGCACGGACGGCCCTGGCATCCTGGACGCTTTTCCTACAACCAGACTCGCCACCTGATCCGGCATCTGCACACCGCCTGCCTGATCGTGGTCGCCTACCTCTCCGGTGCTCGGCCCGCGGAGGTCTTGAACATTCGTCGTGGTTGCATCGAACGGGACGATGCCAACGACATGTATCTGATGTCAGGCGTCTATTTCAAGAACGCCGTCGACGAGCAAGGCAACAAAGTGCCCGCCGGCCTACAGCGGGCCGACCCGTGGGTGGTGGTGCAGCCGGTTGCCGACGCCATCCGGGTACTCGAACGCCTCCACGACGAAGAACTACTGTTCACCAATCGATTCGATCTGACACGCATCTACGCCCCGCGTCGATCGGGGGGACTAGCGCTAAACACTCAGGCAGCCACCGACAGTGTGCACCGATTCATCGATTTCGTTGACCGGCTGTGTGCCCACCACCACATCGATCCCATTCCGCCGGACCCGCACGGCCAGCTGACCATCAGCCGATTTCGCCGCACACTGGCATGGTTCATCCGCCGCCGACCTCGCGGGCTGGTCGCCGCGTCGATCCAATACGGTCACGTACACACACGGATGATTCAGGGCTATGCCGGCGCCTACGACTCGGGCTTCCCCGACGAGCTGGCCTTCGAGGATTTCCTGGCCAGGTTGGAACAATTCGCCGACGACGAGCAGGCCCTGAGCGATGGGGAACACGTATCCGGACCAGCATCGCAGGCCTACCGCCAGCGTCTGCACACCGCCACCAGCCGATTCGCCGGCTACACCCTGACCAGCAAGCGGCAAACCCGCGACTTGCTGGCCAATCCACTGCTGCAGATCTACCACGGCGAGGGAATGACCTGCGTCTTCGACGCGACCAAAGCTGCGTGCCAGCTACGAGGAGCCCGCGACGACCCACTAGTGACACCAGATATCGACGACTGCCGGCCCACCTGCCGCAACATCGCTCGGACCGACCGCGACATGGCCATCGTCCGTCGAGACCGGGATCGGCTTGCCGCAACAGTGAAGGACCGCGCCGCCCCACCGTTACGGCACCACCGAGAACAGCAAGAACTCGATCGTATCGAGACCATCATCAAGGACCACGATGATGGCCACTGAAACAGACCCAATACGCAAAAAGATCGTGGCTGCCATGGACCGCTTGATGGCCGGCAAACCACTGCGATCGACCGGGCGGCTCAACGTATCCCAACTGGCCGCCGAGGCCGGCATCGCGCGATGGCACCTCACCCACCAGCACGTTGATCTCAAGGAGATGTTTCAAGCGCACGTCCGCAACGAAGGCACGACGCCGGCCCCGTACCGGGGCACCGCCGACGCGTTCGATGATCTGCAACAAGCACATCGAGCGCTACAAGCACACTGCGCCGAGTTGGAGCGGAAAATCACGTTGTACGCCAACGTTATTCAACTCCTTGCCGCGGAGCGGGCGACGAAGCTGCAGGGGCGGCCTGTGACCGATATTGCTTCGCGCCGGATGACGCCACGCTAAACGGTCGCGAGGTGTAGCCAGCACAGCATAACCGCGCGCCACAAACACCACCGGTAGCCAACGACGCCCCGTGCTCGGCGCGGGGCGCGACGGCAGCATGGCGCCGCGCCGCCTTATATCGGAAAGGGCGCACGGATCCAAAGGGCTCAATACCACGGTGGCGGAACTGAAATCGACGGTCGAACGGCTCGATCGCCCAGCTCGACCGGGCCCACGGAACGCCGGCCGTGAACATCCCGTTGCAGAGAGACGCAGTGGATCGAGAGGTCGTTGTTAGTGGTCGTGGCCGGCGAGCACGAGGGTGTCTGTCAGAGTGCCGTCCACGAAGTAGGCGCGGCAGTCGTATCGGTCGTGCAGGCTGCCTCCGACTTCGTTGGGAGCGTCTACTGCGACCGTCACGCTCCACACCGTGATGCGGGAGTGATCGATGCCGCTGAGGGGACCTTGCGTGAGGGTGAACAGGTCTTTGGCGTCCGGGTCGAGAGGGCTGGTGGCCACGTCGGTGTTCGACAGCGTAGCGGCCGCCGGTGCGACGAGCCGGTTGCGGACCTCAGCGTCGCACCGGTCTTGCGCGGTACGCTCGATCGAGTTGACAGGCCCCGAAGCGCGCGTGTTGAGGACGATCACCACTGCCACCGCCAACGCGACCAGGATCACCACCGCCGCCATCAACCCGATGCGTGTGCGGCTGCGGCGTGGCCGCCGCGGGGTTGTGTTCATCGTCGCGCTCTCCACATCCTTGTCGGTCAACTCACCAGCGGGCCGACTGGCCTGCCTCCGATCGGCCGGAATCGGTACCAGCACAGTCAGGTTGGATTTTCAGTGATGGCCGAGGTCGTCATGATCTTCATCGTCGCTCTCTCGATGGTAGTGATGAACGTGGTCATGGTTGGCGGGCAAACCTGGCTGGTGGTGATCGTGACTGGTATGGCCTTCATGACCGTGGCCGCCGTCGTGCCCCGCGTCGGGTGAGCCGCCCATCATGCGCAGCATCGGGATGCCGCCGGTGCGGACGAAGCGGAACACCAGCCCCGCGGCCAGCAGCAGGAAGACGATGTTGAGCCACGTGGTGTAGTTCCACGAGATGCCGCTCTCCATCACCATGGCGTTGCGCTGCGTGGGGATGAGACCCGTTGCGCCGAAAAGCAATTCGACAAGGTAGCCCGCCGCGACCATCGAGACGTAGAAGGTGGCCAGCAGCGTCAGCATCATCCGGGTGCCGTAGTACTTCCGGTAGATGTTGAGGATCGGCAGGATCAGCAGGTCCGCGAAGATGAACGCGACCACGCCGCCGAAGCTGATGCCGCCGTTCCACAGCACCGCCGCCAGGGGCACGTTCCCGATGGAGCAGACGAACGACACGATCGCCACGACCGGCCCGACGATCGGTCCCCAGATCGCCGCCCACGTCGGATCGTCCGCGAGAAAGAAGTTCTCCCAGAAGGTATTCGGCACCCACGCGGCGATGGCACCGGCGATGAGCAGACCGATTATCAGGTCGCGCAGGATCGCCGCCCACTCCATGACGAACACATGCGAGACGGACGTGAAGCCAGGCCCCGAGAACAGGCGCTTGGCGAAAGAACCCTCGCCCTGCACCGACATGTCCATGGCCGCATGCCCTTCCATCGAGCCCGCGATGCCCTGGTCTGCCTGCACGCGGGCCTCGTCGATGAGGCGGCTGCGCACGAACAAGCGGAACAGCACCGCCAGCACGACGATCATGATCGGGCCGCCGACGAATTCGGCGGCGGTGAACTGCCAGCCCATCAGCAGCGCCAGGATGATGCCGAGTTCGACGACGAGGTTGGTGGAGCCGATCTCGAATGCCATCGCCGCGGTGAAGTTGGCGCCTTTGCGAAACAGCGAGCGCGCCAACGCCACTGCCGCGTACGAGCACGACGACGATGCCGCACCGAGTCCCGCGGCCACGGCGAGGGTCTTGGGCTTGTCGTCGCCGAGGAGGCGGACGATGGTCGATTTCCGGACGACGGCCTGCACCACCGCCGACAGCGCGAACCCGAGGATCAGCGCCCAGAGAATCTCCCACGTCATCGAACCGGCCAGGGCCAGTGCATGACCGATCGCCCCCATCATCGTGCTCATATCGAAGTCCTTCCGTGGTCGGAAATCGGGTCGCCATGCGCCTGGCCAATATACCCCATTGGGGTATATTGGCCAGTGTGTTCTTTGACTCCGCTGGTCGGGCCTTCGACGGTGGCCGGCGTGACTGATGTGCTGGATACAGGAGAGAAGGATCGCAATGGGCCCGTCCCCGCTAAACGTGCAATTGGGCCGCCGCGGCTTCCTGGCCGCCACTATCGCGGGTGGGTTCGCGCTCGCCGGCTGCAGTAGCCGGCCACCAGCCCCGCCCGCCGCGCCTAGTGGCGGGTTGTCTGCCGCGATCGCCGCGGCGGAGGCGGCGCGGCCGCATACGGGCCGCGCCGTCACCGCGGCGTTGACCCCGCAGGCGGCCACCGTGGACCTGGGCGGCCCCACGCTGCGCACGCTGACCTACGGCGCCACCATCCCGGCTCCGGTGATCCGAGCCAACGTGGGCGATGAGCTTGCGGTCACCGTGACCAACCGGCTCGATCACCCCACGTCGGTGCACTGGCACGGCATCGCGCTGCGCAACGACATGGATGGTGCACCGCCGGCCACCCCGAACATCGATGCTGGCAAGGAGTTCACTTACCGGTTCTCGGTACCACATTCGGGCACCTACTGGGCTCATCCGCACGTTGAACTCGACGCCGACTACGGACTGTATGTCCCAGTGATCGTCGACGACCCGCGCGAGGCGGGCGGCTACGACGCCGAATGGATTGTCGTGCTGGATGACTGGACTGACGGCATCGGGAAGACGCCGCAGCAGATTTTCGATGAGCTGCGCAAGAACGGCATGGGCGGCATGCCCGGTATGGGGGATATGCCGGGTATGGGCGATATGCCGGGCATGGGAGGTACTCCGAGCGCCGGTGGCATGGCGCCGATGGGCGGGATGTACACCAGCGCGTTGCTCGGTGGGGACGCGGGCGACGTGAACTACCCCTACTACCTGATTAACGGGCGTATCCCGGGTGCGCCGACCACGTTCACCGCTAAACCCGGCCAGCGGATCCGCCTGCGCATCATCAACGCCGGGTCGGACACGGCGTTTCGGGTGGCGCTGGCCGGGCACACGATGACGGTCACGCACACCGACGGTTTTGCGGTGATCCCGACCGAGGTGGACGCCCTGCTGGTGGGGATGGGCGAACGCTACGACGTCCTGGTCACCGCCGCCGACGGCGTCTTTCCGCTGGTGGCGCTGGCTGAAGGCAAAAACGCGGTGGCGCGTGCCCTGCTGTCCACGGGCACGGGAAGCCCGCCCGATCCCGGCTTTCAGCCGACCGAGCTGACCAAGCGGGTCGGTACGGTCGCGATGTTCACCGCCACCGCGCCGGTCGACCTTGGCGCACGCACCCCCGACGTCAACCTGGAAGCGGTGTTGGCGGGCGACATGATGCAATACAACTGGACCATCAACGGCGCCGCATTCGACAAAACCCAGCCGCTGCAGATCAACCAGGGCCAGCGCGCCGTGCTGACCTTTACCAACAACACCGAGATGTGGCACCCCATGCATCTGCACGGCCACACATTCCAGATCATCAAACCTGACGGCAGCCTCGGCGCTCGTAAAGACACCGCGGTCGTGCTGCCCAAGCAGAAGCTCGCGGTCGCGCTGGTCGCCGACAATCCGGGTGTGTGGATGATGCACTGCCACAACACCTATCACCAGGCCGCCGGGATGATGACCAGTCTCAACTACCGGCCCTGACGGCCGGGCCGCCGTCGTTCTGCGGGTGACCGTAGCCCGGTCGCCGGCAGAACGGACGGCTGGCACGTTCCGATTCGCAGTGACGGTCAGCGCCGCTCGGGACAGCCGGGGCAGCCGGCGTCGCAGCACGGGCAGTCATCCATCGGCATGGACATCGTCATGGGCTTGGACATCATCGGCGCCATGGCCGCCATGTTGCACCACATCATCGCCGGCTTCGGGCCACCGGCGTTGTACGCCACGGCCATCGGATCGGGCCCGGTGACATCGAAATAGATTTTGCCCGTGGCCGATTGGCCCTCGGACAGGGTGGCGGCGGAGATACCGGCCGGGGTGGCCAACTGCCACAGGACCGGGTACTGCGTGTGCCCGGCACCCATCGCGCCGAAGTTGGGGATCACCGGTGTCACCGCACCGGCCGCAGCGCGCACCGTCACCGTCGCTTCCCACAACCGCCCGGCCAGCGGGTAGCCCGGAGCGGCATCGCTACTCGGGCGGAGGTCGGTCAATGTCCACTCGGCGGTCGCCGCCCCACCGGCATCGGTCAACTGTTGCTGTGACCCAAGCTGGTGCGGACATTTCATCGCCGCGGCGGCAAGCGGCGCCCCCATCGTCATCAGCGCAAACAGCGCCACCGCCGCCATGATCAGCCGCCGGACCGCACGCACCATAGCCATTCACCTTTCCTCAAACCTACGTAGATACTACGTACACTAGTACCAGGTGCCGCGCGGGCGGGCGAATACCCGCGACGTACTTGCGCTGACGCCACCTTGGTCCGCGATGCGACGACGTCAGCGTGAAGTTCGCGTGAAGCTCCTTTGAACCCGACAGCTTTTCGCGCACGGTGAGCTTCGGGGCGGCCAGCGCCGTCGGTTCGTCGGCACTGTCACGATAGTGCCGCCCCGGTGATGACGTGCGGGGCGGTACGCCGAGGTACTCACCTTGACACCCTCCAGGTAGCAGCCAGTCCCGAGGGATCATCCACGGCCCACCGCAGGGCGCCCTATGCCACCTCCACGTTGCCGGTGCGGCGCTTTGTGCGTGCCGGTCGGGCGTGGTTCATAACCGTTTCATCTTCATCCAGGCGGTGATGGCGCGCCGGATGACTCCACCGCGCTCGTTGAGGTTGTGCTTGTCGTGGCGGTAGCCACGATGAGGGCCGGGCCGAGGCCGACCGGCACCGCTGGTCGCACCGAGGTGACTGATCGGATCGGGAACATCGACCGATCACCGGTCTGACTGGATCGGGTGAACCGTGGTGCTGAACCCGGAGTATCTTCGAGCGGGGGAACCCTGCAGCGCCGCGGGTCTCATGGGCGGTCGGGACGAATCCCTATGCAAGGCCACGTGTTAACGCACGAGTATCCGTCCATGGGGCAAGGTGTGGCTTCGTGCGGTTTCGGGCTACCACGACTTCACTGGTTGCCCGAACACGGGGACTGCGCGGTGTCAAGGGTGTGACGACGACCGACCACCGTCGTCAATGTCGACGCCAGAGTCGGTCTCGGTGTCATTCGTTGTGGGTCCCGCGTCCGATTGCGGACCTTTAGAGTGCCCGCCGGCCGCGCGCACACCCTGGTCTCCGGCATCAAGGAGATTCCTTGTACCTCTGAGGTTTTCGGCCGCTTGGTTGATCTCGGGGGTGGCCCCGCTGCAGCAGCAGACGGGCGGGGTGGGACCGGGCATGGTGTTTCCTTCGGGGCGTTGGGATGGGTGCACGGGTTAGCGGCCGGTGCCTGTCGAGATGCTCGTGAAGCCGCGCAGTCTCAGGCTGTTGCCGACGACGAACACGCTGGAGAACGCCATGGCGGCGCCGGCGAGCATGGGGTTGAGCATGCCGAGCGCCGCTACCGGGATCGCTGCCACGTTGTAGGCGAACGCCCAGAACAGGTTGATCTTGATGGTCGACAATGTCTTGCGGGACAACCTGATTGCATCCACGGCGCTGAGCAGATCACCGCGCACCAGGGTGATGTCGGACGCCTCGATCGCGACGTCAGTCCCGGTGCCCATCGCCAGTCCCAGGTCAGCCTGCGCGAGCGCGGGCGCGTCGTTGACGCCGTCGCCGACCATCGCGACGATCTTGCCCCGGGCTTGCAGCCGGGCCACCACGTCGACCTTGTCTTCTGGCAGTACTTCGGCGATCACCTCGTCGATACCGACCTCGGACGCGATCTGGCGGGCCACGGCCTCGTTGTCACCGGTCAGCAGCACCGGCGTCAACCCGAGCTCACGCAATCGCGAAACCGCCTCGGCGCTGGTCGGTTTGACGGTGTCGGCGATCACCAGAGCACCCCGCGCGGCGCCGTCCCACCCGACGGCAACGACGGTCTTGCCCTGGCCCTCGGCACGGGACTTGGCTTGTGCCACCTCAGAACTCAGGTGCTGCGACCAATCGGCCAGCAGCGCCTCGCGTCCGATGACGACAGCGCGGCCGTCGATGATGCCCTGGACACCTCTGCCCTCGATGTTGGCGAAACCTTCCGCGGTGGGCAGGGTTCCGGTCTCCTCGGCAGCTGCCTTGGCGATGGCCGCAGCGATGGGGTGCTCGGAAGCGTTCTCCAAAGCGCCGGCCAGGCGCAGCAACTGGGCGCGGTCAACGCCGGGCTCGGTCAGCACATCGACCAGCGTCATCTTGCCGGTCGTCACTGTTCCGGTCTTGTCCAGCACGACGGTGTCGACCGTGCGGGTGGACTCCAGCACTTCGGGGCCTTTGATCAGGATGCCCAGCTGGGCGCCGCGGCCGGTACCCACCAACAACGCCGTCGGTGTCGCCAGCCCCAGGGCGCAGGGGCACGCGATCACCAGCACCGCGACTGCTGCGGTGAACGCGGCCGCGGCCGGGAACCCGGCTCCCAGCCACGCACCCAGGGCGATGACCGCGATGGCGATGACGATGGGCACGAACACCCCTGAGACCCGGTCGGCCAGGCGTTGCACCTCGGCCTTGCCGGTTTGGGCGTCCTCGACCAGCTTGGCCATTTGCGCCAGTTGTGTGTCGGAGCCGACGCGGGTGGTTCGGACGACCAGTCGCCCGCCGGCGTTGACGGTTGCGCCGGTGACGGCGTCACCCTCGCCGACCTCGACCGGTACCGATTCACCGGTCAGCATCGAGGCATCCACGGCCGAGCTGCCCGACACCACGACGCCGTCGGTGGCGATCTTCTCGCCCGGCCGCACGACGAACTCGTCGCCGACCACCAGCTCGCCGACCGGGATCTTCGTCTCAATGCCGTTGCGCAGCACCGATACTTCTTTGGCGCCGAGCTCCAACAGGGCCCGCAGGGCCGCGCCGGCCTGGCGCTTGGACCGCTTTTCGAAATAGCGTCCGGCCAGGATGAACATCGTGACGCCGGCCGCGACTTCGAGGTAGATGTTGGCGGCTCCGTCGGAGGGCTGCAGGGTCAGCTCGAACGGGTGCTTCATGCCCGGGGTTCCCGCGGTTCCGAAGAACAGCGCATACAGCGACCACAGGAATGCACTGAGTGTGCCCATGGAGATCAGCGTGTCCATGGTGGCGGTGCCGTGGCGGAGGTTGGCCCACGCGGCTTTGTGGAACGGCCATGCGGCCCACACGATGACCGGCGCAGCCAACGTCAGTGAGGCCCACTGCCAGTTGGTGAACTGCAGCGCCGGAACCATCGCCACCGCAATGACCGGTACGGCCAGCACGATTGATCCGATGAGCCGGTTGCGCAGCGACATCAGCTCAGGGTCTTCATCGCGGTCTTGGTGCTCTTCGTGCTCGTCCTCTCGGGGCCGTCGCACAGTGGCTGTATAGCCGGTCTTTTCGACCGCCTCGACGAGCTGTGCAGGGTCGTATCCGTCGGGCACGCTGACGGTTGCCTTCTCCGTGGCGTAGTTGACGGTGGCTTCGACGCCCTCGAGCTTGTTCAAGTTGCGTTCGATCCGGTTTGCGCAGGAGGCGCAGGTCATTCCGCTGATCTGCAATTCGACATGGGTACCAGTTGTCGACGTGGAGGTAGACGTGGAGACAGTCATGGTGCCGCTCCTCTCAATGATTCGATGGGCGTTGATGTTTCGATCAGTGCGTACCGGCATGACTGTCGTCTCGCTGGCCGCCGGCGGGCTGGCTGCCATCGCCAGACTGTGCGTCTACGACGAACGTAGCCGTGCGCACCGTTCCGTCGATCTGAAAATCCAGGTACAGCAAGTACTTTCCGGGAGTCGGGGCTTCGGCTGCGAACGAGATCGTAGGTCCACCGGTTTGCCCCGGCGTGGGTTCACTGCCTTCGGGGTGCACGTGCAGGTAGGCCAAGTCGCCGCCGCGCAGCGCCACGAGGTGGCCGAACGCACCCAGATAGGGCTGCAGGTTGGTGACGGGTGTCCCGTTACGCGACACGGTCGCAGCGAGATTGCGGGTGGCACCGGCAACCAGATCGCCCGCGAGGGTCACGGTGTACCCCGCCACCTGGTCGACGGTCCGCGCAATGCCCGGATCCACGGGGGTGAACGCTCCCGCGACCTCCACCGAGCGGGTCAAGGTCAGCTTCGGTGCAGCGGGTGCGTCGGCCGGCTGGAAGTCGGTGAACACGCGGTATGTGCCAGCGGCCCGCCACCGCCAGGGAATCGACCATGTTCCCGTCGCTGCGTCCAGCGTCGGGTGAACGTGCCGGAATTGGCTGCCGTCGGCCCGCACCACGATCAGGTGTAGGTCACGATCGTGGGTGGTGGCGAATGTGGTCAGCGGCGTCCCGCTCGCGGTGTGAATCCGGAATCGCAGAACCCCGTCGACGTCAACGGCGCCCGGTGCGCTCACCTCCGACAGCAGGTATCCGTTCTGGCTCAGGGACAGGCCGGGCAACTCCGGTGCAGCCGCGTCGGGCCGGTGCGTGCCATGGCCCGGCGCCTGGCTTTCCTGTTGCCACGCGTGAACAGCACTGCCAGGGACAACCGCGTTCGACACGGCGAACGCGCCGCCGAACGCCACCACCAATCCGGCGCCGTACGCCGCCAGCCGTCCCGCAGCGTTCATGAGACCCGCACGGCCGCATACCCGGCTTCACTGACCGCGGACACGACGTCATCGACATCGATGTCGGCCCCGGTGACTGCGAGGCGTCCCGTCTGGGCACTGACCTCGATTCCGCTCACGCCGGGCACCCGGCCCACCTCTTCGCGAACCGACATTTCGCAGTGCCCGCAGGTCATCCCGCTCACTTCGAATTCGATGGTCGTCATGGTGCACACTCCTTCTTGTTGCGACTGCGACATGAATACCCACCTGGGGTACGCCCACCAATGCACACGTCGAATGTATACCCCGCTGGGGTATGTGGCAAGGCGTGTTCCTCCTACTGAACATGCCGAGCGGATGCCTGCCACCACGGCGTATACCGCCTAGCGGGTATTCGCGCAGGCGTCGTTGGATCGGCCTCGCATCGATGCTCACGCAACCGCCCGATGCGCCTCCGTCTTACCCGGTATGGGTATACGGAAGGATGTGAGTGACCGCCATGGCGGCGCGGGCGGTGAGATCGGCGATCGCTCGCAGCCGATCGGACGCCCAGGCGTTGATCTGCTGGACGGCATGCCTGAGTACCACCGTCACTGGCGCCGCCGGGCAGCGCGTCGCACATGCGGCGCCGCACTCACAGCGCGACAGTTTTCGGGCCTGTACCGATGCTTGCCGGTGCGCTCGCGAGCGCAGCACCCCATGGCGCGTCGATCATCCCGGGGTGAGGTCGCCGTGGTGTCGGCGATCTCACACTCGCCAGCGGGGTCCCAAACGCGTCCCCACGCATGCCAACTCAACCCCTGGTAGCTCGGGATTGATCTGATCAGCTCCGTTCCATCACGGCCACCTCGACGCCGACCGATTGTCGAAACCCCTATCGCTCTTGCCCTCCTCGACTTGCCCGGCGCCACACCCAGCTCGATCGCAGCCGGCGGTTGCTTTGCCGGCACGGCAGCAATCTATGTATCTGCTTAGTAAGAACACACTTGCGGCCGATCCGGTGATACCAAGAAACGTAGTACGTACGTAGATGATTCAAGCGGGAAGGGCAGGAGCAATGCGTAGAGGTGGATCGACAATCCTCGCGGCCGCAGCGATTTTCGGCATGATGACCATGGTTGCACCCAGCGCCTCGGCCAGTCACACGTCGTCACATCAGTCGCGATCTGATCAACATTCGGCGAGCAATGTCCGTGGACCTGCGATGAGGGCGTCCCCGGGCACCCGAAGCCTGGAAACCCATGGCACCCAGGTTCCTGGGGCCGTGTGGCCGGCCAGCCGGGGGTCGACTCTGCAGTTGTGGCTCGCCAGCAGGCAACCGCATGCGCATGCGCCGAAAGTCGATTCAACCGTCCGTCAAAGCCGTTGACGATTGACGGCCGCGACGACAATCGTTTGCACCGTGATATCCCAAGCCGGATACGGAGAACCCGCTCGGTCGTCGGTTGGCCCCAGTCCGCATGCGTCGATACCCGTGGCGTACCTGATACTGGCGGTCGATCTTGCGATGAGCAATGCCCAATCCGACTGCATGGCACAACCTTTCGCGCAAGCGTAAAGGTCCATCAACATTTGAACTTAGCATGAACGGGGTGACAATGTTCTGTGCGACCAACAAGATAAGACAATGATTGCGACCTCGGTGCCACTACGAGAGCGTTACGACGATGCTGTGGGACTTGGCCAGCCCACGCCCGGGGAGAGGGGCGCCGGGTCGATGATCAGGGTGCTGTTGGTCGATGGGGAGCCGTCGCTGGCGAACCGGGTGAAGATGGCCCTGCACTACGAGGGGTGGGTCGTCGAGATTGCGCACAATGTCCGGGATGCGGTAGCCAAGGTCGCCGAGATGGAACCGGACGTGTTGGTGCTCGATGTCAGATTGCCCGGAGCCGACGGCTGGCAGCTCCTGCAGCGGATTCGCGAGACGCGGCGGTACACGCCCACCTTGGTTCTAGCGGACCGGGATTCGGTGACATGCCGGATGTCGGGAGCGGTCGGTGGTGCTGACGATTACATGTCCAAACCTTTCAGCTCAGAGGAGCTTGTGGCGCGGCTGCGCGGGTTGCTGCGCCGCGCCAGTCAGCTGGCGCCGGTGGCCGACGAAATGCTCACCGTCGGTGACCTGGAACTCAATAGCGTCAGCCGGGAAGTGACCCGTGCTGGTGAGCCGATCTCCTTGACTGTCACCGAGTTCGAGCTCTTGCGATATCTGATGCGCAATCCTTGTCGGGCGATCAGGCGCAATGAGATTGTCGACCGGGTGTGGAGCTATGGCTTCGGCGGCAAGCCCACAATCGTGGACCTGTACATCTCGTATCTGCGCAAGAAGATCGACACCGGACGCGAACCGACGATCCACACGGTCCGCGGTGTGGGGTACATGCTGCGGCCGGCGGTGCGCAGGGCTGAGACCTACGACGTGCGCGTCGGCACATCGCATGCTCCCTGGTAACGGCCCGGACGGCGCTGCGCGTGGCGGGCCGAACTCATTGGGTCCCCTGAGGCGTTAGGGCCATCGTATGACCGGTTGCCGATCATGCGTGGCGACCCATTTTCCAGTCGAAGCCGGCGTTGTCGGCGTGAGCGTATTCACACAGCAGCGTCCGGGTTCCTGTTCGAAGCCGTGCTCACCCAGAGCTCACCGCGCGGTGGACACCCGGCGCGCGCCACGGGTGACCTCGCGTTGCAGTGTTGGCGAAACCCTAAACGCACGACGCGCTCCGTGGCCGCTGAGGCGCGACAGGCGACATCGCACGTGTAGTCCGACGGCTCAAGGGCGGTTTCACAACACGCTATCGGGGTAGGCCCATCGGACCGTCCCCAGCAGAATGGAGCACACCAATGAGCACTTCATGCACGATCCTCGAAACCCATCCGCGCAGGGCCCCCGACAATCTCACGGCAGTTCTGGCGCAATGCCTCGATGCGTGCAGGGATTGCGCACAATCGTGCACCCAGTGCGCCGATGCGTGCCTCAGCGAGCCGTCGGTCGATCAGCTTGCTGTGTGTATCGCCGTCAACCTCGACTGCGCCGACGTGTGCGCTGTCACTGCGAACGTCAACGCGCGCCTGACCGGATTCGACTCGGAGTTGGCCAAAGCAATGCTCGCAGGCTGTGCGGTTGCCTGCCGGGTGTGCGGCGCTGAGTGCGAACGCCATGCAGCGCACCACCAGCACTGCAAAGCCTGTGCTGACCAATGTCGAGATTGTGAACAGGCATGTCGCGACCTCATCGCCGCACTGGGCTGATCGCAGCGCAAAGCTGCATGTCCCTGCGAATCCCGTTGCCACGACGTCCCATCGATTCTGTACGTTGACAATACGAAGGGCGCTGGAACGCCGACCGCAGGCGGGAGTCGGAGCTCGGTAGCGGCTCTTATCCGCGCCCCGCGCCGTTAATCGACGCGCCCTTGCGGCGCCCGGGCCGTTGGACCCACCACGCGGGCACCGACCACTGGCCTATGTCGTACGGCAGTATGTGGTGTCCCATGGCGGCGGGATTAGGGACTTTTGGCACTGGGTCCTCTTCGGAGTTGGCGCGACGCTGGTTGTAGCGGCAACGACAGGAGAACTACCGTGAAAACCCTATTCCGCCTGATGCTTTCATCTGGCGCCGCAGCCACGCTCGGCGCTGCGATCGCGCTCACTGCTCCATCGGCAGTGGCACAGCCACAGGAATGCCTGGAACCGTCCACCGGCGTTCACGAATGCACCTCGCCGGGCCACGCGCAGATCCACGTCCCGCCGCCGGCGCCGCCCAACAATCCCAACATTGGACCTGGCGGTGGACCTCCGCATTTGCCGTGGATAGGCTAGCGGGCGTGTCAACTCGTCGCCCCAGTGGCGGCGGCAGGGGCGGGGTGATTTCCTGACACTCACGAAATCGGCACTACCCCTGGGGTTTACCCCGCTTTTGTGGACATCGTTGGGCGCGGTTAAGCGGCCTGGTTAAGCGATGTGAGAGCTGTCTGTCGACGGTTATCGGACTGACCATGCCGTGGCCGTTTTCCGGTGTTCTCGATCCCGTCGCTGACACCGAGAATCGACTTACAGCGTTGCAACGTATGCCGTTGGTAGTGCTTGGTTTCAGTGTCGATCAGAACGATTCTTGTCGTGCATTGTCACACTGGTGCGTCGGAGCGATAGCCCGATTCGAGATGAAGGTCGAGCGATCGACATGATTGGCGATGGTGACTGCGAGGTTGTTGCCGATGTTCGCCCGGGATCACCTGGGCGGGAATGGATTCGCCGCACGCCCGTACCTTTGCCGGGTGGATGCGTGCCAGCGGACTGTTGCAATGGCGGTGCGAGACACACGGCGATGCCGTCGGCGTAGCCGCACGTTTCAGCTCACTGGTGTCGAGGATGGTGTGATGACGCTGTCCTGCACCATATTCCACCAGGTGGCACCCTTCGGCCGTGTCGGGACTTCTCCGGCGGCTTACCCCACGCGGGCGATCCCGCGTGAACCTGTGGGCGATGGCGGCGAAGGGAAGGCTGGGTCGGTGGGCTTGGCCTCGGCGGCCACCGCAGCCGCTCGGGTGCTACGTCGACGGTCCTGCAGCACCAGGGCCGCGGCAATAGTCAGACACGCCAGGGCGGGAGGAATCAGCGCGTGGTCACCGATCCGGTTTCCGACCAGCACGCCCACTGCCGCACCGCCGACGAACAGTACCCCCGTGGCGGTCAGCACAGCGGCTTTCCACCTGTCCAGTCCATGACGGGAGCTGCGACCCACCAGTAGCCCGAGGTCGGTGATCGTTCCAGTAAAGTGCGTGGTGCGCACCGGCATCCCAGGAAAATTGGACGTCATCGCGTTTTGTAGTCCGCACGCGGCCGCGGCGAGTGCGGCCCTGGCGATCGGGTGCTCCACGCCCGCGGCGGCGACAAGCAAACCAGCCTCGGCCATCAAGATCACGGCGTGACGTGGGCCTACAACTGCGCTCCCGGCAGCGAGCACCTGACCCGCTGCCGTCGCGCCCAGGAAAAATCCGAACACGATCGCGGCAATCATGCGGCCCTGGTACATCAGCGGATACGTGCTGTGCATGCCCGCTTGCGTGGTCAATGCGGTGAGGTTGCCGACCGGAAACGCCCACACCAACAATGCCACCGAATTGATAAATCCGGCAATGCCGGCGAGCACGGCACAATACGCGAGCCGTGACGCCGACGAGACTGGAACGGTTGCCGTTGCGGCCATTTCACGCTGCCCTGTCACGTCGGTGTGACGGCCGTCGACAGGGTGCGCGGCCATTGACCTACGCACAAGCCGGTGTGCATTTCGAGTCCGCTTGGCTTGGTCACGAGCGCAGGACTAGGCGGCGAAACGCCCACCTCGTCAACGCCGGCGAATGTCTGCTCAATTGCTCGCTTCACATCCGCACCCTTTGTGGTGTGCGTGGAGTCATGTGGTACGCGTGGAGCAACGTGCTCCCCCTTCCGAGGTTGTGACTGACGTATGACGCCTGCATGCGGTCGCCGATTCGTGACGCCGAAACCCCGACCCCGGATCGGTCCTAGCGCGCGTTGCACCGCGCGGCCGGGCACCGCGCACCCACCGCCGGTGGGCCCGGCAGGGAGCCGGTACGGGACGGCGGCTGCGCCCTCGCCGCAGGCATCGAAACGAATCGGGTTTCGTTGACCGACTGCTGTTTTGGACCAGCCCCGGCCACATGTGCTGGCCAACAATGCCCACCCCGGGCCTCTGGCGCCCCCAGCAAAACTATGAAGCCACCGTCGATCTAGAAGGCGGCCGTGCCTGCCCGACGACAGGAGATCCTCAGCACGCCACGAACGGTACGCACAGATGCGGCGGCGGAGCCAGCGGAACGAACCCGTGACCGCCGCCACCATGCCCCGGCCCGCCATACCCCGGTCCACCGTGGCCGTGTCCACCATGGCCGTGTCCACCCCCGTGCGGCCGGTTGAAGCCGTAGTCGACGCTCGGGCCGGACCCCGGTGCCGCCAGCGCTGCAGCGGGGACCACACCGGCGCCCAGTGCGAGTCCGCCGGCGACGGCAACGGCGCCGATCAGCACACGAGTCGGACGAGGCACCTTTCGGTTTCGGATCATGTCGGGTCTTCCTTAAGTTCGTAGTTGCAGTTATTTCGTGATGTTGTGACGGTTACGTTGAACTGCGACCCGGGTGGGTCGGGTG
>NZ_JBJIAK010000052.1:0-39103 GCF_045310915.1 Mycobacterium sp. SMC-17
ATCTACCGGAAGTACTACGGCACCCGGATGATGCTGACGCTGCTGGCCACCTTCTACGTCTCGATGGTCGCGGCGGGTTACCTTGTCGAATTGCTGTTCGGCGCAACGGGTCTCATCCCCACGCAGCGCCACGCCATGGTGATGGAGAGCGGCATCTCCTGGAACTACACCACGTGGCTCAACATCGTCTTCCTGCTGCTGGCCGCGGGTCTGGTGCTGCGCTTCGTCCGCACCGGCGGCATCCCGATGCTGCGCATGATGGGCGGCTCGCCCGACGCGGGACATGAGGGCAGCCACGAGCACCACGCCGGCCACGACCACCACTAGACGATCTTCAGCACCCGTGCCGTCGTCGTGTACGTGCGGGTCCAGGCGTTGTAGGAGATTCCGGTGGTCAGCGCGCGGCTGCCGTCGGCCGTCAACAGCGGATTGCTGCCCACCCCGGTGAGGGCGCTGCCCACCTGTGCGCCGTTGGCGGTGTTGATGACCACGAGCTGGCTCCCGGTGCTGACGACGGCGCGGGTGCCGCTGCCACTGAGGACGAGGTAGCCGTTGTCGGGCTTGAGGGTGAGGGTGCTGCCCAGCTGGAAGCCGGTGGTCGTATCGAGCACCGCCACCTGCGACGTGGGGACGCCGGTGGTGTTGAAATTGCTGCTGATGGTCATCGCCACCGCACGCCCGGTGTCGGCGCTGTACTGCACCCCGCCGTTGAGGAAACCGATGAGCGTCACGGTGTTGCCGATCTGCGCGCCGGTCGTTGTGTCGAGCACCGTCAATCGCTCGCTGTTGACGCTCGTGGCCCCGTTGTAGACAGACGTGGTGATCAGCGCCCGGCTGCCGTCGACGCTGATGAGACGGGAGCCGAATTCCTCGCCTGCGAGGTTGAGAGTGGTGCCGGTCTGGGCGCCGGTGAGGGTGTTGATCACGGCCACGTGCGTCCCGGCGTTGTCGCCGGCGATGGTGACGGCGCGGCTGCCGTCGGGCGTCATCAGCAGCGAGCGCCAGGTGCCGGGCAGGGTGACGTCGCCGATCTGGTTGCCGGTGGCGAGGTCGACGGTCGCGAGCTTGGTGGTCGTCACCTGAGTGACCGGGTCGGTCGACGTCGCGGTGATCACCATGCGGGTCCGGTCGGCGCTGAGCTCGCGGGCCCCGTCGCCGGCGACGACCAGACCGGTGCCGACCGGGGCGCCGGTGGCGGCGTCCAGGACCGCCAGCCGGGTGGTGAACGTGTTGACCGGGCCCTCCGTGCGGGCCATGAAGACGACGCGGTTGCCCGCGGCGTTGAATACCGCTGCGCCGTACGAGATGCCCTCACCGTCGAGGTCCGCGGTGGCGCCGACCTGCGCGCCGGTCGCGACGTTGATCACCGTCGCCTGCGTGGTGTAGCCCGAGGCGAAATCCCTGATCTGATTGGTGATCGCGGCCCGGCTGCCGTCGGCGTTGAGGACCGGCGGGGCCAGCTCGTTGCCGGCGATCTCGACGGTGGTGCCGAGTTGGGTGCCCGTGGTGGTGTCGAGCACCGCCACCCGTGTGGTGTCCGGGGCCTCCCAGATCGGGCGGCTGGTGGTGATCAGGGCGCGGGTGCGATCGGCAGTCAGGACGGGCGGCTCCAGACTGTTGCCGGTGACGGAGACAGTGGTGCCGGTCTGGGCGCCGGTGAGCGTGTTGATCACCGCGACCTGCGTGGTGCCCGAGCCGTAGGTGGTGGTCAGAGCGCGGCTGCCGTCGGCCGACAGCAGCTGCACGCCGACCGCGCCCGGCAGGGTGAGGGTCGTTCCGGTCTGCTTGCCGGTCGCGAGGTCGATCACCGCCAGCTGTGTCGTCGCGGTGCCCGCGGCGGTGATCACGGCCCGCGTGCCGTCGGCGCTGAATGCCGGGACGACGGGCTTGCCGGCGATGGACACCGTGCTGCCGACCTGCTTGCCGGTCGCGGTGTCGATCACCGCGACGCGGGTGGTGCTGGTCGTCGAGATGGGCGAGGGGCCGGTGATGACCAGCGCGCGAGTGCCGTCGGTGCTCAACAGGGTCGAGCCGACGCCCGAGACGCCGACGCTCCCGATCTTCGTCACCGACGTCGCGATGAGCGAGGGCGGCACGAGCACACGCACGGTGCGGTCGGTCGCGTCGGTGACGTAGACGGCGCCGCCCGGGGCGACGGCGACGGCGTGGCCACCGGCGGCATCGGTGTCGAACCGGACGGTGCTGACGACGGCCGAGGTGGCGGTGTTGATCACCGAGACGGTGTCGTTGCCGTTGGCGACGTAGGCGATGCTGCCGTCGGCGCTGACGGCCACCGAGCTGGGGGCGGGACCCACCGCGACCGCGCCGGGCAGCACGGTGCCGGTGGCGGTGTCGATGGTGGACAGCGTGCTGTTCTGGCCCGCCACATAGAGCGTGCCGCCGGTGCCCAAGGCGAGCGCGGTGGGTGAGGTGCCGACCGCGATGCCGGTGACGCCGAGGGTGCTGGTGTCGATCACCGAGACGGTATTACTGCCCTGATCGGCGACGTACACCTTCCCGGTGCCGAGCGCGAGAGCGGTCGGTTGGCTACCGACGCCGATGGTGTCGGTGACGGTGTAGGTGGTGGGGTCGACGACCGACACGGTGCCGCTGCCCTTGTTGGCCACATAGATTCGGCCGTCCGCGCCGACCGTCAAGGCGCTCGGCGTGGTGCCCACCGTGATGTCCTTCGACGACGTGCTCGGGTTGGCGTCGATGCGCTTGTAGCCGACGGTGTTGATGACCGACACCGTGCCGCTGCCGCTGTTGGCGACGTACAACCGGGTGCCGTCGGGGCTCAGCGCCAGTGCGCTCGGCGCGGTACCGACCGAGATGTCCTGCGAGAACCAGCTCGGGTTGGCGTCGATGCGCTTTCCGGTGGTGGTGTTGATGACCGAGACCGTGTTGCTGCCGGTGTTGGCGACGTACAGCCGGCCGTCGGCACCCATCACCTCCGCGCCGGGATTGGTGCCCACCGAAATCGACTTTGAGTAGTTCAGCCAGGGTGACGGGACGTTCGTCGTCGCGGCCGTGGGGACCGGCTGCGTGGCGGTCGCGACCACAGGTTGCGCCGCGGTGGCGACCACGGGCTGACTCGTCGAGGTGACCGCGGCGGGTTTCGTCTGGGCCTCGATCCGGGTGCGGGTGCCCCAGGCCGCCAGCACGGCGGCCACCGGCGAGAAGTCCGGGGCGATGGGACCACCGTTCGCCGACGACTCGAGGCTCGACGCCGACATGACACTGACCGCGCCGTTCGCCTGCGTCGGGGTGGACGTGACCGACGGCGTCACCGCCGATGTCGCGACGACCGTTGCGGCCACCGCCCGCGGTGCCGGGGCCGACACGGTTTCCACGTCGGCCTGGAGGGCGCGCGGCGTGGGCTTCTTCGTGGACCCGGTGACGGTCTTCGCGGTCGCCTGCGTCTTCGCGGGACTGTCTGCCGCCGTCGGTGTGGGTTTCGTGGCGCGCTGCTTGTCGCTGCTCGCCTTGCCCGGCGGGCGCTTGTTCTTGCCGGCATTCGCGCCGGGCTTCGTGGCGCCGGCCGCCTCGGGCGCGGCGTTCTGTGCCGGCGCCGAGGTGGCTCCGGGATTCGCCGCATCGTCGGCCCACGCCGTACCCGGTGTACTCGCGATCGCGAAACCGACCCCGAGTGCCACCGCCAGTCCCCCGACCCGTCCGACGTACGTGGCGTTGCTCATGGTCGGTCCTCTCGAGCGGCCCGAAAGAGGGACAGATGTCCCTCCTATGGGAATACCGCATGCGAGGCCGTCTGTCTGCAGTACAAACGACTGATTTCTCCCGCGTGTGCGGTTATCGCAACCTCGCGGCGAGAATCGGCTGACCCGCGCCGCCCAGCTCGTCGGCGGCTGCCGGTCGCCCCGTCATCGCCATCAGCAATGCCTCGCCCATGCCCAGCACCTCGGGTCCGCTGCCGTGCTCCCAGGCGACGTCGGTGGCCCGCAGGTGCAGCCCACGGATTCGCTTGCCCGCGCCCAGTCTCGGGTTGCCCGGGACCGCCGGCAGGATGCGTTCGAGGCGTTCGGCCGGGATGGTGCGCGGGTGTCCGAGCGCCCGGCGGATGTCCTGGTGGTGGACAGTCCCGTCGACTAGTCCGATCATCCCGTCGAACCCCGACGTGAGCCCCTGCGCACGCAGATGGGCCTCGAGGAAGTCCATCAACTGCGCGGGGGTGTAGCTCGCGAAGTCCCGCACGCCTACCTCGTTGGCGCGCACGATCCGTCCCCGGACGAAGCGCTGCAGCAGGCCGAAGATGCTGAGCTCTTCGTAGCTCACGACATGTGCGACAACGTCTTTCACCGACCACTCGGTGCACAACGTGGGGGCCTGCCAGTCAGCGTCGGACAGCGTCCGCAGATAGGCGGCGAGGTCGCGACGCTCCTCGTACGCGAGGTCCAGCATGGAACGCTGCGACGACATGGTCACGCCTCCGCGGCGACGATGTCGTGGTACCGGTTCAGGTACAGCGGCCAGCCGGCCTCGCCGTCGACACCGTCGGCCACCGATCGCCAGCCGGCGCCGTGGCGTTCCAGATGCCGGTGCTCCAGATCGACGCGCGTCCGCCCGTCGGCTTCGGCGGTGAACCGCACTTCGACCTCGCTGGTTTTGTCGGGGTCGGATTCGACCTGCCATGTCGGCCCGATGTCCCACGAGAAGACCACGAGCTTGGGCGGCTCGTAGGCCAGCACGCGTGCCCACCGGCACGTGCTGCCGTCGGTGCCCACGTCGTAGATGTGGCCGCCCACATGGGTTTCGAAGACCGTCTCCGCGATCGGGACTGCCAGCAGGTTGTGGTCGCGGGGTTTGATGGCGTCGAAGCGGCCGACGAACAACGCGAACGCCCTGTCGACCGGCGCCTCGACGACGACGCTCTTGCGGATCGGTGCCACCTCGGTCATGAATGTTTCCCTTCGTCGTCGGCCAGCTGTTTGAACGCCGTCAAGGTCTTGTCCCAGAACACGTCGAGTTCGGCCCGCAGGGCCGCGACGCCACGGGGGTCGACTTGGTAGATGCGCCGGGTGCCGACCTGCCGATCGGTCACCAGGCCGGCGCAACGCAGCACCTTGAGGTGCTGGGACACCGCCGGCCGGCTGACCGGCAGTCCCTCGGCGAGCTCGCCGACCGCGAGCGGCCCGGCGGCCAATCGTTTGAAGATCGTCCGCCGGGTGCGGTCGGCGAGAGCACCCCAGGGGTCGGCCGTTTCGTAAGTAGTCACTAACGGTAAGTCTAGGCTTACGGATATCGATTGAAAAGGGTTGCGATGGCTTTGGCTGGTGTTGACCGTCAGTCGTAGATGACGGCAAGGCCCCGGCGTTGGAGGTCGGCCAGGCCGTCGCGCATCGCCTGAATCTGCTCCGGTGAATGCCCGACCCAATCGGTGAGTTCACCGACGATGCGAACCGGCTCGCGGGTGCGGTAGGAGTGCGTCGGGTTGCCCGGCAGTTTCTTGTCCGTCACGTTGGGGTCGTCCTCCAGCTCGCCCAGCGGCTCGACGATGTAGATGCGGCAGCGACCGTCGCCGGCCGCGAGTTCGGCTCCCCAGGCCGCGGCGTCCAGTGTCCGCGTGACGTAGACGTGGTTCGAGACGCGGCCGGTCTCGTAGTTCGATTCCCACCCGGGCTGCAGCAGATCACCCACCGCGAGGTCGGCCTTGGTGCCGTGCAGCAGCGCGCCCGACTCATGCACTTCAAAAGGCTTCGGCGTGTTCGTCATGACATCCCCCATTCGTCGTACCGACTGGCCGGACGATTGTGCGGCACCACCGGGGCCTTGCCGCAAGCCCCGGGGTGTGCCATAAATTGAGAGTGGGAGGAACGTTCACGTCTGAGTTCCCCCGTGCGGCCGGCACGTGAATTGCTTTGCGCGACACGGCTTTCTTCTGACGATCACCCGGGCGGTGCATAGCCGCGATCTGCGACGAGTTCGTGCGTGAGCCGCACGAACGCGGATGCGGCCGCGCTGTGGTAGCCGCCGTCGCGGCGCAGGATCGCGACGGTCCGGGTCGGAATGGGCGGGTCCAGTGGCACCGGCGTGAGGTGCGGATGGTCGTGGGTGACGGCGTCCGGCAGCACCGTCGCCAGCGGCGTGCGCTGCACGATCTCGGTGAGGGCCTGGACGGAGTTGGCCTCGATGATGATCCGCGGGGCCACATGGTGTGCCGCGAAATAGGTGTCGATGTGGGTCCGGGTGAGGAAGTCACTGCTGAGCAGCGCCAGCTGGACATCGTCCAGCGCGCGGACCGGCAGGGGGACCGCCAGACCGGTGGCCCGCGGCCCACCGGCCACGAGGCCGAGGTGCTCGGTGAACAGCGCGGCGAACTCGATGCCGGGAACGGGAGCGCCGACGAACGCGATGCCCACGTCGAGATCGTCGGCGAGCAGGCCCGCTTCGATGCTGTCCTGGGACATCTCGACCACGGTCAGGGTGATCCCGGGATGGCGGGCGTACAGCTCGGCCGTCAGCGGGCCGATCAGATAAGTGATGAACGTCGGGGTGATGCCCAGGCGCAGGTGCCCGCGGGAGAGGTCTTGGACGTCCTCGATGGCCCGCTCGGCGGCGGCCAGTTCGCGGAGTGCGCTCCGGGCGCGCTCGGCGAAAGCGGCGCCGGCATCCGTCAGCCGGACCGTGCGGCCGCCGCGGTCGACGAGTTGCACGCCGAGCGTCGTTTCCAGCTGTTTGATCTGCTGCGAGAGCGTGGGTTGCGACACATATAGCTCCTCGGCGGCGCGGGAAAAATTGCCGTGTTCGGCAACGGCGAGGAGATACCGCAGGTGACGGAGCTCGAGTCCAGCCATGGCGCCAACTATAGATGCTGTCTATGGCAAGCGTGAAAAGTGGCTATTGGACGTTATAGGTGCTGTTCGTACATGGTGAATGCAGCAAGAAAGGAAACACCATCATGAAGAAGAACAGCCTCGGCGCCATGACAACCGGGTTGGCCGTCGGCGCATTCGCCGCGCTCACGATCGGCCTGGCCGCCCCGGCATCGGCCGACAACGGCGGGACGGTGGCACTTCCCGGCCCGGTTCCCGTGTACGCACAGGACACCTTCATCGGCGGTGCCAACCCCTACGTGCCGTTCGGCACCAACCCGATGGTGCCGTACGGCACCTGGGCGCAGCACTGACACCCGCTCGAAACACCACCCGCCCTCCGGAAGGAAGTCCCGTCATGATCCACGCACAATTCGACCCGACCGCCCGTCAGCTCCTCGCCGCCACGGCCGTCGAAGCCAAGACCCGCAAGGACCTGTCCTGGCAGCAGATCGCCGACGCGGCCGGCCTGTCGGTGGCCTTCACGACGGCCGCCGTCCTCGGCCAGCACGCGCTTCCGGAAGAGTCGGCCAAGGCCGTCGGTGAACTGCTGGGCCTGGACGATGCCGCAGTGCGGTTGCTACAGACCATCCCGACGCGCGGGTCCATCCCCGGTGGCGTGCCCACCGACCCGACCATCTACCGGTTCTACGAAATGCTGCAGGTCTACGGCACCACACTCAAGGCGCTGGTCCACGAGCAGTTCGGTGACGGCATCATCTCCGCCATCAACTTCCGGCTCGATGTGCAGAAGGTTGCTGATCCCAACGGTGGCGAACGAGCCGTCATCACCCTGGATGGCAAGTACCTGCCCACTGTGCCGTTCTGATTTCTCGCGCCGACTGCCCTAATATGGTTGTTGATGTCACGAAAATTTTCGCAACAGCAAATTCTCGTGGCAAACTAGACAGAGGCCGCTGGCAGTCGGCTTCGAGAGGATGGATGCAGCGTGGCGACGCACCTGCGCATGGCAGCGGTGACCTGGCTGGTCGCCGCACCGGTTATCAGTGTCGGCGTGGCGAGCGCTGCACCGATCGATATGCCGCTCTCTCCCAGTGTTTCTGGTGATGCAGGTGGGGACAGCTCGGGAACGTCGCGCCCGGGCCTGTCTTCCCTTGGGGACCTCCGCAAGGCGTTCGGCGGGCTGACCACCACCGCCACCACTGTCGGAACCGGTGCGCTCACCGGCTTCGGAGTCACGCCCTCTCCGGGCCAGCAACTGACGCCCAAATTCGGCGACGGCCGCAACGGCTCCAACATCTCGTCGGCGACGTCGTCCTCGAGCACGTCGGCCGCCCTGCCTTCGGGCGTCGTGAACACGACGCAGAGCGCACCGGCCAGCGAACCCGCGAGCATTGCCGAAACTCCCACCACCGCGCCGTCGGTCCAGTCGGTCTCCGTACCGTTGGCCGCGGCGAGTGCCGCGGCCGGTCAGACCGCACTCGTCGTGGCGGATGCGCCACTGGCGCCGGTGACGGCGCTGACGGGGCCGCTGCCGGCAGCATTGGGTGAACCGATCCGAACCGTGGCCGCGTTGCCGGGGTTTGCTGTCGCGCAAGCGCTGCCCGTGGTCGACGGGTGGGCCTCCGCCGTGGCCGAGCTGTCGTCGCCGGTCGGCACGCCGGTGACCGGAGTGCCGCGCGCCGTGTCCACCGGCCGCGACTTCGGGACCCGCGTCGAGCCCGTGGCATCCGGTGGGGCGCAGACGGATTCGCGTTTCGCCGGCCACTCCGGCGGCACCGGGGAACTGCCGGGGCGCGCCCCGGCACCGGCTGACCGGGTGTTCGCGGCCGACAACGCGATCGTCGCGGCGGCGCCGTACCGGGCCGGCTATTCCGACGACCTCCGCGCGGCCGGCCTGAGTGAGGTCGCCGCTGTCGCAGTTCCGGGTTTCACCGGCCTGTTGGTGCTGACCGGCGCCGGTGGGCTGATCGGCTTCCGGCAGGCCCGCGCAGGTCGCGCGATGCACGGCGGCACCCTCAATCGATTCGCGGCGCAGTAGCCCCGCGGCCCGTCCACCGTTCACGGCGCAGAGCCCGCTCTGCGTCGTGAATTGCTTTGTCGCGGAGGGTATTCGGCCGCGGGCGCGGTGGTGTTGCCCAAACATCTTGGCGGGCACCATCTTTGGCTGAATTGCCTGGTCAGCACGGCGCCGCCCGGCGGTGCTGAAATCACCGGGAATCTGGGCCTATCACACATCGGCGGGCGTTTGCCAGCCGACACGCCGAAGTGTCGCTCTGGTGAAATCGAGACGAGCTCCATCCGACGTGCAAAGAGCCCGGCCGACCGCTTACTCTGATGCAGTACCTCGAGTACATCCATCCGACAATCCCTGGCCGAAGCCGAACTTTGGAGCTGTGTTGACCTCATCCCGCCGTGTTCGTGGCGCCTGGCTGGCCGCTGCGTTGGCCGTCCTTGCCGTGCTCGGTGGGACCGTGGTGTCGTCGACGTCGCGCTGCCAGGAAGGTTGCAAGGTGGTCGCCGCGTCGCGCGACCTGTCCGTGTCGCAGCCCGCCGCTCCCGAGCCCGCCGTCGTGCGCGTCTCGCCGGCCGGCGGGGCGAAGAACGTCAGCCCCGCGGCGCCCGTCAACGTCACCGCGGCGAGCGGCACGATCACCGCCGTGTCGATGGTCAACGGCGCCGGAAAAGAGATTCCCGGGACGCTCTCGCCCGACGCCAAGACCTGGACGCCCGCCGAGCAACTGGGCTACGGCCGCAAGTACACGATGACCATCGAGGCGCGCGGCCCCTCCGGCATGCCGTCGCGGCAGACGTCGAGCTTCACCACGCTGGACCCCACCTACCAGACGGCGGTGTACCTCAACACCGTTTCCGGTGCGCAGCTGCAGGAGGGCGGGACCTACGGCGTCGGCGTCGTGGTCACCGCGCACTTCGACGAGAAGATCGAGGACAAAGCCGCCGCGGAGCGCAACCTCGTCGTCACCACCAACCCGCCGGTTACCGGCTCGTGGCACTGGGTCGACGACGCCAACGCCCATTGGCGGCCGGAGAAGTACTACGCGCCGAACACCACGGTCAGCGTCGCGGCCAAGATTTACGGCGTCCGGCTGGGCGAGGACACCTACGGCCAGCAGGACGAGCATGTCTCGTTCCGGATCGGCAACGCCCACGTCTCCGTCGCCGACGACCACACCCACCAGGTCAGCGTCTTCGACAACGGCCAACTGGTGCGCACCATGCCGACCTCGATGGGCATGGGCGGCACCGAGACGATCGGCAACACCGTCATCTCGTTCTGGACCCCGCCCGGTGTCTACACCGTGATGGACAAGGCCAACCCGGTGATCATGGACTCGTCGACGTTCGGATTGCCGACCAGTAGCCGCCTCGGCTACAAGGAGACCATCCCGTGGGCCACCCGGATCAGCCATGACGGCATCTACCTGCACCAGCTGAACTCCACCATCTGGGCGCAGGGCAAACAGAACACCTCGCACGGCTGCCTCAACCTGAACAGCGAGAATGCCAAGTGGTTCTACGACTTCTCCGTGCCCGGCGACGTCGTCGAGATCAAGTACACCGGTGGCCCGCCGCAGATGCTGAGCCAGAACGGCGACTGGAGCATGCCGTGGGATCAATGGGTCCGCGGCTCCGCCCTGCCGCCGCCGCCTGTGACCGCGGCGCCCGTCGCGGCCCCGCTGCCGCCGCGCTAGCTACCGCGCGAAGACAGTCGCGGCCAAGTGTGAACTATCTCACAATGACCCGGATTCGGGCGTAGCCTGAGGGCATCTTCGGCAAGGAGGGAGATGCGAATGAAGGGCGCACACCATGATCCGGTGGATCATTCCCGAACCACCCAGCCGCATGCCGGTGAATCCTTCATCGACACGTTGTGGCTGCCTGGCCTGGGCCTGATCGCACTGGGCATCGTCACCATCGCCGGCTTCGTCTTCGCAACCGCGTTCGGTCACACGGGGCTCGAGCTACCGCTCGGCCTCATCGCCGGCGCGCTGGTCACCGCGGGAGCGCTCGTCATCACGTTCGAGCACCTGCGGGTCAAGCGAGTCGAGGAACGGTGGCTGGCCGAACATCCCGAACGGCGTCTGCACGCGGGCTGATCGGCTGAGGCCTAGCGCGGCAGCAGCCGCAGAATCTCCGGCGTCCGCGGATCGAGGATGTCGTCGAAGTCGTGGTGCTTCTCGACGTACGCCTTGACCATCGGGCAGATCGCCACGATGCGCTTGCCCTGCTGCCGCGTGGTCGCCAGCGCCTGAGCGATCAGGACGCTGGCCAGCCCGCGCCCGCCGAACGCCGGATCGATCTCGGTGTGGTAGAAAACCCGCTGCTCGCCGTGCTCGATGAAAGCCGTCAGCCCCACGGGCTTTCCGTCGACCGCGATGCTGAATCGGTCGGCTTCCTGGGTCACCTCGACAGGTTCGCCGTTCTTGTCGGTGAGCATCACTCGGGCCTTTCCTCCGGTGGGTGGTTTCCGCGGGACCAGACGGGTGGTCGGTAGCGGGGGAGCGGGCAGCCGCGCCGGCTCACCCTGATAACCGAGGACTTCACCGAACTGTTCCGACTCGGCCTGCCATTGATTGCGGTATTCGACGATCTCGTCGTGCGTGCGTCCGACGAAGTTCCACCACATCAGCAGTTCTTCGGTGAACGGCGTGCCGCCGAGAATGACGGCCCGAGCCGGTTCGGTTCCGGTGTTGGCGAGGGTCAGACGCGTGGATCCGACGCCCTGATAGGCCATTTCGTACGGCTGGACCGGCGTATCGGCGACGGTCAGCGCGCCCTGGTCGAGCAGCACGGCGTGCTCGAAGGTGGGGTCGACGTCGAACTCGACGGTGGTGCCGGCGGGCAGATCGACCTGCGCACCGAGCAGCGGCGTATGCGTGTGCACCGGTGACCGCTGTCCGGCCAGCGTCCCCAGGAACACCGACACCGTGGCGCCGCCGAAGGAAACCGGCTGTGGCGCATAGTGGTCGAAGTTTCGGGGACCGTGGCGGGCGGCGTCGGGCAGTGCGACCCACAGCTGGACGCCGTGCAGGATCGTCGTCGCCGGCGTGGAGACCTCGGAGTGACAGATGCCGGCGCCGGCCGTCATCAGGTTCAGCTCACCGGGCCGCACCATCTCGTGGATGCCATGCGAATCGCGGTGCTCGATCTCGCCGCTGAACAACCAGCTGACCGTCTGCAGACCCGTGTGCGGGTGCGGCGGAACATCCATCCCGGCCTTGACGCGCACGTCTTCCGGGCCGTAGTGGTCGGCGAAACACCACGCGCCGACCAGCGAGCGGTCGCGCTGCGGCAAGGTGCGACGGACCATCATGGCCCGCGGCCCGCCCAGCGGCACCTCACGCGGCTCCAGAATCTCGATGCGGTTGGGAGGCCCGGCGGCACAGTCGTATTCGACGGGGTCTGCCTCAAGATTGCTCACGATTCGCCTTCCCGGCTGCGTACCATCGTCGCGTTCGCTCAGACCATACCCGCGCCGTCCTGGCCACAACCTGAAAGTAGGCAATGGACACCACCGAACCGGGCCCTGCGCACGTGCACATCGACAAGCAGTCGCCCCACGCCTACCGGACGTTGGTGGCGGTCGCGACCGCGGTCACGAAGACCGCTGCCGAGGCCGGGTTGTCGCCGGCGCTGGTGGAGCTGATCAACACCCGCGTCTCCCTGATCAACGGCTGCCCGTCGTGCCTGGAGATCCATCACCGCCGCGCGGTCAAGGCCGGTGTCACCGACAAACAGCTGGCGACGCTGCGCGCCTGGCGGGACACCGAGCTGTTCTCCGAGCACGAACGCGCCGCGCTACGGCTCGCCGAGATCACCACGACGCTGCCCGACCACGACACCGCCGAGCGCGAATACGCAAGGGCGCGAGCGGTACTGAACGACGACGAGATTTCCGCGGTGATCTGGGTGGCCACCGCGATCAACGCCTTCAACCGGGTGTCGATCCTGAGCCGGCACCCGGTGCGGCCCTAGGTACCGGCCCGCAGCCGGTCCCGCAGGCCCGACGCGCGCAGCGCCTGCCGCTGCACCGCGGCCCGCACCTCGTCGGCCGACCCGACGATGCGCACCTTCTTCTTCGCGCGCGTGACCGCGGTGTAGAACAGCTCGCGGGTCAGCAACCGGGAGTCGGCCGGCGGCAGGATCACCGTCACCTCGTCGGCCTGCGAGCCCTGGCTCTTGTGGATGGTCAACGCGTACATGGTCTCGACATCGGCGATCCGGCTCGGCGAGAACCGTTGCGTCGCAGTCGCACCCGCGACGTACACCTGGACACCGTCCGGGCCCGCGGCGACCAGGCCGGTGTCGCCGTTGTAGATGCCCAGCGCGTAGTCGTTGGCGGTGACGAGCAGCGGGCGGCCGGGGTACCACGGCGACCAGGTGGCCTGTCCGGTCTCGTCGGTGATCCAGCGCTCCACCTGACGATTCCAGTGCCGCACGCCGTAGGGCCCGTCGCGGTGCGCGCACAGCAGGCGGTGTTCGTCCATGGCCGTGAGGCCGTCGGCCCCGGCGCCCAGCAGCGCGCAGGCACGTACCTTCAGCGCGTGGCCCACCAGAACGGGTCGCAGCGCCGCGGCCGGCTCGGGATCCTCGATGAACTCGATGGCCGCATCACCGGCCCGCAGGAGTGTGAGTACCTCGTCGGCGTCACCGGACCGGATCGCTTCGGCCAGCCCGCCGATCGACGCCCCGAACCGGTGTGTGGTGTGCAGCGCCGCGATGCGGATGGACGGGTGGTCGGTGAGGCCGTCGACCAGATCGGCCAGCACGGCACCCGCCTGCACCGAGGTCAACTGGTCGGGGTCGCCGACCAGCAGCAGCCGGGTGTCGGGGCGAACAGCCTCGAGCAACCGGGCCATGAGCGTCAGGGACACCATCGACGTCTCGTCGACGACGACGACGTCGTGCGGCAACCGGTTGCCGCGATGGTGCTTGAACCGCGATGCGCTGTCGGGCCGCCCGCCGAGCAACCGGTGCAGGGTGACGGCCCGCAGCCCGCTGAGCCGTTCCCGGTCCGCCGAGTCGAGTTTGGCCACCTCGGCCGAGACGGCCTCCTGCAGCCGGGCGGCAGCCTTTCCGGTGGGCGCCGCGAGCGCGATCCGCAGCCGCCCCGGGTGCGCGGCCTGCGCCAGCAGTGCGAGCAACCGGGCCACGGTCGTCGTCTTGCCGGTCCCGGGGCCACCGGTCAGCACCGTCACCGGCTGCGTCAGCGCCAGTTGTGCGGCGGCCCGCTGTTCGGCGTAACCCGGTGGCGGGAAGAGCCGTTCGAGTTCGGTGTCGTCGACCGACCGCGACGGTTGCGCCGACAGTGCCAGCAGGTCGGTGCACACCTGCTGTTCTTCGCGCCAGTAACGGTCCAGGTACAGCAACCGCGCGTGGTCCAGCCGGATGGCCTTGCCCGTCAACGGACTATCCGCGACGGCGGCGATCAGCTCGCCGGGTGCCGGCCAGGGCAGGTCACCGCCGATGTCGTCGGCGACGGTGGTGAGGTCGACGCACACCGAGCCTTCCCGCAGCGCCCGGATCGCCAGCCCGACCGCGAGGGCGACGACATCGCGCGTCTCCTCGGCCAGCGCGCAACACCGCTGGGCCACATGCACATCGGCGGCGTTCAGCACGCCGGCGGCGTTGAAGGTCGCCAGCAGCCCGGTGGCCGCGGGCACCTGCCGCCAGTCCATGGGGTCGGGCAGCCGGTCCGGTGTTGCCTCCAGTGGTGCCGTCATGCTGCCGTCCCTCGGTCCAACAGGTCGGAAAGCCGGCTCACCAGCTCGACCGGCGGCTGCCAGCTGAACACGCCGCACGGGTGACCGTCGACCACGGGGGTCGCCGGGCCGCACATGCCCCGGACGAACAGATAGGCCACGCCGCCCAGATGCCGGGCGGGCTCGTAGCCGGGCAGCCGCCACCGCAGGAACCGATGCAGCACAACCGAATACAGCAATGCCTGCAACGGGTAGTCGGAATGCATCATGGCCTCGGCGAGCCGCGGCGCCGTGTAGTCCGCCGCGGTGTTCTCGGTGCCGAAGTCGCCCAGCCGGTTGGTCTTGTAGTCCACCACCAGGTACTTGTGGCCGCTCTCGCCCGGAACCCGCAGCACCGCGTCGATCGAACCCGACAGGTAGCCGTGCAGCCGCTGGTGTCCCAACGGTTCGGCCTGCAGTCGCGCGCCGTAGGCCGACAGCGGATCCGAGGCCGGCAGCAGCTCGCTCACCAGCAAGCCGACGTCGCCGAGCCGGATGTCCCGCGCGGCGTCGGGCCGGTCCTGGCCGCCGCCCAGCGGCATCTCGAAATCCAGTTCCCGCAACCGGTCCCGCAGCCCGATCTGCCGCAGCGTCAGGCCCGGCGCCAGCGGGCCGAGCGGGGTGTCGTGCATCGGCACCAGCGCCGAAGCCAGTTCAGCGGTGGGCACTTCGACGTTCCACAACCCGGCCTGCTCGTCGATCCGGGCCGCGAGTTCGGCCGTCAGATCTCCGGACAGCGGGTCGGCACGTTCCAGCACGGCGTGCACCAACGAGCCGAAGGCGGCGCCCGCGGGCAGCTGCGCCATGGGCGACGGCACGTTGCCGGACAGTGGCGGTGGGGCCTCGGGCACGACGTCGGCGGATTCGTCGTCCCGCAGCGCGCTGTCCGGTTCGCTGGTCACTGCCTGCCCGTCGTCGTGGACGACGCGCACCAGCGCCGAGTACGACGTCCGTCGCCAAGAGGTGTCGATGCTGCGGTGGAAATGCCGCACGTCCAGGTCCACCGGTGCCTCCGGTGCCGGCGGCGTCATCGGGGTGACGGGCTCGGCCGCCTCGACCACCGGACCGCCCGCGTGCTCCCACGCGGTGAAACATGCCAGCGCGTCGTCGTCGGAAAGTGTCTGCGGGACAACGCAGTCCGGCACCGCGGTGGCGCCGGGCCGGCGGCCCCGCAGCAGCCGCGAGAGGCCACCGTTCTGTTCGTCCCGCGACGGTGCCCACCATGCCACCACCTGTGACTGTGCGCGGGTGAGCGCGACATAGGTCAGCCGGACGTTGTCACCGGCGGTCTCGGCCAGGCCCGCCTGCTCGGCCGCGGCCCGGTCGGTGGCCCCGGCACCGCCGACGTGCAGGCACCGTGTGCCGTCGGTGTCGTGGAACCGCAACACCGTGTCGGCCTTGACGAACCGGTTGAACCCGAACGGCAGATACACGACGGGGAACTGCAGCCCCTTGCTGCGCCACACCGTCATGATCTGCACCGCGGCGGCGTCGCTGTCCAACCGGCGGTTGCGTTCGGCCGGGCCGCCGCGGTCCTTGATCTGGCGGCGCAACCAATCCCGCAGGGCCGGCAGGTGATAACGCTCGCGATGGGCGGTCTCGTGCAGGAGCTGGCTGACATGCGCCAGGTCGGTCATGTGCCGCTCGCCGCCCCGATGCCCGAGTACCCGCTCGGGCAGACCCAGCGACACCACCGCCTCGAACACCGCCGCGATGCCCCGGTCCCGGGCGAGGCCGGCCCACTGCCGGATGGTGGTGGTGATCTGGTCGGTCAGCTCGTCGCCGCCGGCGGCGAGATCGGCCGCGCGGTGGCCGAAGAACATGGTGGTCGCGGCGGCCCGCACCACACCGCTGCGGTTGGGGGTGTCGAAGGCATCGAGCAGCCGCAGCCACTCGGCCGCCGCGGTCGAGGCGAACACGTCGGTGTCGCCCGAGTACACCACCGGAATACCCAAGTCCAGCAGCGCATCCCGGCAGGGGACGGCGTCCAGGCCACTGTCGACGATCACCGCGATGTCGCCGGCCGTCAGCGGCCGGCCGTCGAACTGCGCGCCACTGGCCAGCAGCACCGAGATGTCGGCGGCGAGATCCTTGGCGATGTACGGCCGCAACTGGCCGATCGGCACCATGCGGCGCTGCGGCGTCCCGAACTCCGTGCGCGCGACGACCCGCAGCCGGAACGGGTCGTTGTGCGGTGCTCCCGTGAGCCGATGACATTCGGTGCGGGCCTCGACGGGGTGCACCACGATGTCGTTGTCGCCGAGCGCCGCACCCTTGAGCACGGTCTGCAGCCGGTCCACCAGAACCTTGTCACTGCGCCAGTTCTCGGCCAGCGTCAGCCGCTGGTCGGCACTGCGCGCGGCATCCAGGTAGGTGACGATGTCACCGCCGCGGAACGCGTAGATGGCCTGCTTCGGGTCGCCGATCAGCACCACGGCGCTGTGCCCGACGAAGGCCCGCGAGATCACCTGCCACTGCACCGGGTCGGTGTCCTGGAACTCGTCGACCATGACGATCGGCCAGCGCCGGCGCATCCGCTCGCGCGCCGGTGCGTCGGGCTCCTCCAGCGCGGTGGCGAGCCGGCTCAGCAGGTCGTCGAAGCTCAGTACCCCCAGCCGGCGCTTGCGGCGTTCGAGCTCCTCGAGCACCGCCCGCGCGAACGAGAGGCGTTGCGCGGCAACGCTGTCCGGGTCGGCGGTCTCGGGTCGCAGCTGCGCGCCGGGATCGCCGACGACGCGCTTGGCCAGATCGAGCGCATCGGCGAAGCTCAGCGCGGGCTCGTCGCGCTGGTCTCCGTAGGTCGTGAGGTACAGGTCGGAGACGATCTCGCCGACCAGATCGTCGAGGCTCTCCACCAACTGCGCGCCCGAATCGGTGTCGCCGGCGATGCCGAGGGAACGCAGCACCAGCCCACAGAACTCGTGCGTGGTGGCGATGGTCGCGGCGTCGAAATCCGACAGCGCGTCGCGCAGCCGGGCCCGGCGCAGCACCAGTTCGTCGGGCGCGACGTCCGCCAGGTGACGGATCAGGTCGTCGTCGTCCCCGGACGGATCACCCAGGGCGGCAACGGTCCTCACCAACTGCGCCCGCACCCGTTCGCGCAGTTCGCGGGTGGCCGCCCGGCTGAAGGTGATCAGCAGCATCTGGTCCAGCGTCGCGGCACCCTCGGCGACATACCGCGTCACCAGACCGGCGAGGGCATAGGTCTTTCCGGTGCCGGCGCTGGCCTCCAGCACCGTCGTCGTCGCCGGTTCCGGCAGCGGGCCGAGCAGATCGAACGCGTCCATCAGACCCGCCGTTCCGCGTCGAGCAGCGGCTGCCACAGCCGGGCCGCGTAGGCGCCCAGGCGCGTGGTCTCGCCGCGGACGGCGAGCTCGTCGGGTCGCGGCGGGTCGAGCAACACGTGCAACGGCGCGGCCGGCCCCCAGACCTCCACGTATTCGGCACCGTCCTTCTCGAACCGCCATTCCGACTCGGCGCCCCGCTCCGGTACCGGGTCGTCGAACAGCCGCGCCCGCGCCCACTCCAGCGACGTCTTCAACGGCAGGGGTAGCGGTTCGCGGCGGCCCGCGTCGTAGATCGCGACCAGGTCCCGCAGCACCGAAAGCGGTTGCTCCGGAGGCCGATACCCCATGGCGTGCACGCCGCCCCGTGGGCCGCGGCCGATGCAGTACGCCTCCCATTCGCGTTCCGGCGCACCTGCCGCCAGCGCCACCAGGGTGACCCAGGCCTGCAGCCGGTGCTTGGCGCCCAGCTTCGAATAGGTGACCGTCACGGTGCGGTCCTGCCACACCGGCGCGACGGTGCCGGTGAGCCTGCGGCCCTGGCCCAGGTCGACGTCGATGTCCAGCGCACTCGCCTCGCCGCGTTGCAGCGTCCGGGCGGCGGTTGCCAGTTCGAGGGCCTCACCGCGGATTTCGTTGGCCTGCCGCCAGCCGAGCCGGCCCGGGGGCAGCGTGCCGCGCCGCCACTCGGCGCCGATGACGAAGTCCGGGTCGCGGCCGATCTTCAGGTCGTCGAGCATGCGTTCCCCGACCGCCCACTTGCCGAGGCCGTCGATGGCGACCGGGATGGCATCGGACAATTCGTCGGCGTCCCACGGCAGCGTGTAGTCCAGTGCCCGGAAGAACCCCTTCACCGGGTTCGCGAAGAACCGCAACAGTTCGGCGAGTTCGACGTCACCGCAGGGCGATTCGTCCAGCGGGCCGTCGATGAGCCGCGGCTTCGGCCGGCGCTCGCCCAGGACGGCCCTGGCCCCGCGCAACGCCGCCGGGTCGTAGGTGAACGGCCGGTCGGGTACCAGCTCGTCACAGGCGACGGTGCGGATGTCGAAGGGCTGCAACGGGTGGTCGGCCACGATGCGGTCCCGGACGGGTTCGGTCGTGGTCCGGTCCAGCGCGTCGAGCAGCTCCTGTACCGGGACCGCGGGCGGCCGGTGCTCGCCGGAGTGTTCGTCGGTGCCGGTGTAGGTGACGACCAGGGTGTCGGTGGCCGCGCAGATCGCATCGAGCAGCAACTGCCGGTCTTCCGAACGGATGTCGCGTTCACCGGTGAGCGGGCGACGGGCCAGGACGTCGTCACCGTCGGCGATGTTGGTGCGCGGAAAGACGCCGTCGTCGAGCCCGACGAGGCACACCACGCGATGCGGCACCGAGCGCATCGGGACCATGGTGCACACCGTCAGTGTGCCGGTGCGGAAGTTGGCGCGGGTCGGGCGGCCGGCCAGCTGCCGGCGCAGCAGGGACCGGATATCGGGCAGCCGCAGCGTCGTGCCGGACCGAGAACCCGCGTGGGTCAACACTTTCGCGAGTTCACGGTCGAGTTGCGCCTGCTGCCACTGCTCGTCGGGGCCGACGCGGGTGAGCTGCGCGACGCCGTCGCGCAGGATCTCCACCCAGCTGTCCAGGGGCTGCGCGCCGGTGAGCCGGTCGACGACACCGCACAACCGCTGGACGTATTCGGCCAACCGGCCGGCCAGTTCCACGCGGTTCGAGTCGACGTCGTCGAGCGGCAACGCGGTACCGAGCCAGCCCTGCGAATCGTCGGACATCGCGGCGCCGACGAGCAGTCGGTCGACCCCGAACTGCCAGGTGTTCTGCGGGTATCGCTGCAGCGCGTACGGGGTGCGGTGCGCCGCGTCGAAACCCCACCGAATGCCCGCCGCGCCAACCCATTCGGTGAGGTCCACGAGGTCGTCGTCGCCCCACGCGAAGCGCCGGCGCACCGGCTCGCTGTGCGCCAGGCTCAGCACCGCACTGGCGGTGGCCCGGCCGTCGGCGATGTCGAGCAGCTCGGCCAGCACCCCGAGCAGGGGATTGGTCTGGGTCAGCGCGCGGTCGGCCAACCGGACCCGCAGGCTCTGGGCCGGGTGGCCGAGGTCGGCATGCTCGCCCGCCCCGAACGCCGCGGTGATCAGCGGCGCATAGGTTTCGATGTCGGGGCACATGACCAGGATGTCGCGCGGCTGCAGGGTCTCGTCGTCGTCGAGCAGGCCCAGCAGCACATCACGCAGGACATCGATCTGCCGGGCCGCGCCGTGGCAGCGATGGATCTGCACGGACCGGTCGCCCTTGGCCAGCCGGCGCCCGCCGGGCCGCACCTCGTCGGCCGAGATGTCGGACTGCAGCCGGCCCAGCAGCGTGTCCGGGAATCCGCTGCGGGGGTGGAACCGATCGGACTGCGCGGCTGGCAGGCCGCGTTGCAGCTCCCGCAGATCGCGGCCCAGGGTCTGCAGCAGGGGGTGGCCTACCCGCAACCGGCTGCTGTCCTGGCGCCGGAGCTCCTGCCCGCGCAGATCGGACAGCGCCTGCCACAACGGGTCGCTGGGGTGCGGCAGCCACAGGTGCAGATCGTGGTGGGTCGCCAAGGCCCCGAGCAGTTCGAGATCTGCCGCGGGCAACCGGGTGTGCCCGAACAAAGACAGCCGCGGGGGTAGCTCGGACGGCGAATCGACCAGCCGGGCAATGGTTTTCGCCTGCCGCACCGGGGGCGGGTCGGCAGCGACACGTTCGGCGGTCGCGCGCCACAGGTGCGGTTGCCACCGCAGGTCGTCGTCCAGCCGGCCGCCCGCGCCGTCGGACTCGCCGCCCGTCAGCCAGTCGGCGAGCATCGCCGGCCGGGCTTTGGCGTAGGTGTCGAACAGGCCCGCCAGCCGCCGGGCCACCGCGTACCGACGGCCCTGCCGCAACTGGGTCTCCTCGGGATTGCCCAGCGCGGTGTAGCCGAGGTGCGCGGCCAGGGTGCCCGCCCAGGGGTGGTTTGCGCCCAGCTCGTCGAGCACCTCCAGCAGCGGCCACACCAGGGCGTCGGGCTCCCACGGGTTGTCGTCGGCCGTCCCCGTGATCTCCGCGAGAAGCGATGCGGGGGAGCGGAATTCGATACCCGCACACACACCGTCGTTCGCCGTGCCGCGGCCGAGCGCATGGGACAGCTGCTGGCTGAGCCAGCGCTCCATACCGCGGGCGGACACCAGCACCAGCTCGGAGGCGAACGGATCCGCCGGCGGTTCGGCGAGCAGTGCACCCAGCCCGGCGGCCAGCGCGCCGGTGTCTTCGGCTCGGTGCAGGTGTAGCGCCATCGGACCACCCTAGGTCGGCGTACCGACAGCTTTGTCGATGTGTGGCGTTACCCGGCGAACTCGGCGGCCAGACCGTCGATGCCGGCCTGGATCGCGGCCAGTCCGCCGGCGCGGGCCTTGAGCTTGCTGGCCAGGTGATGCTTGGGGTGCAGCGTCGCGGCGAATCCCGCGGCCACCTCCTGGGCGCGGCTCAGCACGTGCTCCTGGTCGACGATCTCGTCCACCCAGCCGGCCGCCCGGGCTTCCTCGCCGGTGAACGTGGCGGCCAGGCCGACCGCCCGCTGGAAGGCCGAATTGGTCAGTCGCAGCCGGAGGATTTCGATGCAGGACTGCGGCACCGTCATGCCGATGGCCACCTCGTTGGCCTGGCACCGCATCGTGGCCGAGCCGACCCGATGGTCACCCGAGCACAGCAGGAACGAGCCGCCGGCGATCGCGTGTCCGGTCGCGGCGATCACCACGGGGACGGGGAAGCGCAGCAGCCGGGCGTCGAGTTCGATGCCGCCGCGCAGCATGGCGAACCCGGCCGCCGCGTCACCCGAGCCGAAGATCGCGAGGTCGAACCCGGCACTCAGGACCCGGTTGTTGCCGGCGATGACGACGGCCTTGACATCGTCCGACTGCTCGGCCTGATCCAGCGCGGCGTTGATGTTCTCCTGCATCGTCGGGCTCAGGACGTTGACCTTGCCGTCGTCCAGCGTGATCGTGGCAACCGCATCGGTCACGGAGTAGGTGACGGTGCTCATCGGCTCTCCCTCGGTCGGTTCCCGGGCCGGGAACAGGTGTGAGCCGATGCTAGACGTGCCTTCGGAGGCGTCCTGTCAGTGGACGGCGTTGCGGTGCCGGCCCTTGGGGCCGTCGTCGAACCACTGGATTTCCAGTTCCGTGGTCTCGTCGGAAGCGCGGCTGCGCCACCGGTCCTGCGTCTCGCGGACCGCCCGGTTCATCCGGTCGATCTCGGCGCGGAAGACGTCGGGCTGCGTCTCCTTGGAGGCGTAGTGGAAGTACGTCAGCACGCTGCGCAGCAGTTCGAGCTTCTGCTTCTCGCGCTTGGCGAGGTCGTGCGTCGTCATCAGCTCCAGCCGCTGCACCGGCTGCAGCGCCGCCCAGTCGAGCACCGCCTTCGACTCGAACTCGCGGGGCTTGCGCCCGAAGCGGGACTTCTTGCCCTGCACGGGCGCCGGCGCGTCGTAGTAGGTCAGCGTCCCCTCGAATCGCGACCGGATGGACCCACCCAGCTCCTCGCGGCTGATCGCCGAGTCCCAGATGGTTCGCCACTCCTGCCCCGGAGCCAGGACCGAGAGTTCGCTGGGCAGTCGCAGCTCGGTGACATCGAGTTCGCCGTCATGGTCGGAATCCTCGTAGATGGCGACCGTCGGGTGGTGCGTGAAATCGAACGAGATGTTGTGCGCCGCGGTCTGCCCGAAGTTGCGGACCACGAGCTCGATCAGATGCCAGTCCGACGCGTGCGGCTCCATGAACATGGTCACCTGCGGGCGCACCTGATCCTGCTTGAGCTGGCGATTCTTGGACAGCTGGCGGTTCACCACGATCAGTACGACGATGCCGAACGCCAGTGCGGCCCACGC
This sequence comes from Mycobacterium sp. SMC-17, assembly GCF_045310915.1. Classification (NCBI taxonomy): domain Bacteria; kingdom Bacillati; phylum Actinomycetota; class Actinomycetes; order Mycobacteriales; family Mycobacteriaceae; genus Mycobacterium; species Mycobacterium sp. SMC-17. Next base: position 22,721 of record NZ_JBJIAK010000052.1, read on the forward strand.
CGCGATGGCCAGCCAGCTGCCTGATCCCAGGCCTGTCAGGTCGTCCCAGCGTTGAGATATCCAGTCCACCGCGCCATCCAGTCGTCAAGTCCCGATCGGTTTTATCCGACACTGAGACTAATATTCGCTGGTTGACTTGTACAACGGAGAGCGAAAGGTAGCTGCGCTGCTAGCCGCCCATGAGCATGCGCCACTGGTCCAGGTCGCGTGCCCGGTAGACGTAATTGGTGCGACGGACGTCGTCGAGTGGCGCACTGGGTTCGGCCGAATACCAGTGCCCGGGGAAGACCGTCGGATCGCCGGGCAGGGCGGCCAGCGCCTGCAGGCTGCGGAACATGTCGTCGACGTTCCCGCCCGGGAAATCGGTGCGGCCACAGCCCTCCAGGAACAGCGTGTCGCCGGCCACCAACCGGCCGTCGAGCAGGAAGCACTGGCTGCCGGGGGTGTGCCCTGGGGTGTGCAGCAGCTCGATCGGTACGGCCCCGACCTGCACTACGTCGCCGTGCTGGTGCGGCGTCAGCTCCGACGGTGCGATGCCGGTCACCCGGGACACCCAGTCCGCCTCGTGGGCGTTGACGTGCACCGGCACGCTGACCCGCTCCAGCAACTCGGCCAGGCCCTTGAGCTCGAAGCCCATCATCGAGCCGCCGACGTGGTCGGGGTGGTGGTGGGTGACGAGCACGCCGGACAGGTGCATGCCGTCGCCCTCGAGGACGTCGACCAGATCGCCCGCAGCGTAGGCCGGGTCGGCCACCACGCAGTCGCCGGTCTCCCGGTCGCCGATGAGGTAGGCGAAGTTGCGCATCTGCTGGGCGATCGGGTCCGTCGCGGCGAAGTCGCGACCGGCGAGCAGCTGGCGGAAATACAGGCGGTCATCAGGCATGCCGACAGCCTAGGAGGGCGGTTGGCCCGCGTTGAAGTGCGTGGCTTCAATCTCCGAGCGCATATCTCGTGCCAATTGAAGCCAGGTACAGATTTCGGGTGCGCGGCGTCCCTGACGTCAATCACGAGGGGTTGGCGCGCTCGCTCATTGAAGCCAGGGACTTCGCGGGGGCCGAGCAATCCACAGTGCGACGTTCATCCACAGATCGAAACCTGCCTCTGGCGGATGCTCGCCGCAGCGTCGGAGGCCGCCGACAACATCGCGTCATGGGGGTATTCATCGGCAGCGAGGCATTGGCCGCGGGAAAGGTCACGCGTAATGACCTGCGTCGGCACTACAGGCGCATGTTCCCGGACGTCTACGGACCGTTCGAGCCCACCGTCCGAGATCGCGCTCGCGGTGCGTGGTTGTGGTCCGGCCGGCGGGGTGTCATCACAGGCGTGGCGGCATCGGCGCTGCATTGGGCGAAATACGTCGACGACGACGTGCCGATCGAGATGCTCTGGCGCAACGGCAACCCGCCGAGCGGGCTGATCGTGCGGAATGAGGCGTACGCCGCGGACGAGGTCACCACGTATGACGGGATTCCGGTCACCACGCCGGGGCGGACGATCTTCGACCTGGGCCGCCACCTCGACCGGGATGCGGCGGTCGCCCGGATCGACGCACTGCTGTGGGTGGGCCGGGTCGGCGCCGACGAAGTTCAGCCGCTCATCGCACGGTATCCGCGGGCGCGCCGTCTCGCTCAGCTCGGCCTGGCGCTCGAGCTGAGCGACGACGGGGCCGAGTCGCCGCAGGAGACGCGGGTGCGGTTGCTGCTCACCGACGCGGGGATGCGCCCTACCGACACCCAGATCCCGGTTCATGACGGCAATCGGTTGATCACCAAGTTCGACATGGGCTGGAAGCACCTGCTGGTCGGAGTGCAATACGACGGAGGCCACCACCAGACCGATCGCGAGCAGTATGTCCGCGACCTGAAGACGCTACCGAGGCTCGAGGCGCGGAATTGGATCGTCATCAGGGTGATCAAGGAGGACACCGACGATGACGTCCTGGCCCGGGTCGCGGCAGCGTTGTACCGCCGGGGGTGGCGGGCGGCGTAGACGTACCTGGGTTCAATCAGAGTGTCTGGGTGAGACGGGCGATTGAGCTCAGGGATCGTTTCGGCGCCGCAGAAGTACCTGACTTCAACCGATGAACAACCGAGGCGGCATTGGACTAAGCCAGGGACAAACCCGGAGCAGACCCGCGGCGGGACCGCCCGAACAGGCCGAAATAGCGTGGTTGAGCTGCCGTTTTGGCAGGTGAAACCGCGAGACGGTAACCTCTTTAAGGCCCACGGGGCAGACGGTCGTAACCGACAGTTCGAAACCGAGGGTCAGGCCCCCTTAGCTCAGTCGGCAGAGCGTTTCCATGGTAAGGAAAAGGTCAACGGTTCGATTCCGTTAGGGGGCTCGGTGGACATATGGCGAGCGGAGCGACGGAAGTAAAAATCCGCCGCTGCGCCGCCTGTGTCTGTCGGGGCGGTGTAGCTCAGCTGGTTAGAGCGCACGACTCATAATCGTGAGGTCGGGAGATCGAGCCTCCCCACCGCTACCAGCACAACAGAGATTCGAAGCGAAAGAGGCAGAGACGTGGCGTCGAGTACCGACGTACGGCCGAAGATCACCTTGGCCTGCGAGGTGTGCAAGCACCGTAACTACATCACCAAGAAGAACCGCCGCAACGACCCGGATCGGCTCGAGCTGAAGAAGTTCTGCCCGAACTGCGGTACGCACCAGCCGCACAAAGAGTCGCGTTAGTCACTCGTCGTGGGTCTGGCGGACATTGTCGGCTATCACTACCGGCATCCCGAGTGCTACGAGGTCGGTCGCGAGAAGATCCGTGAGCACGCGACTGCCGTTCAGAACGACGACGCGTGTTTCCACCAGGAGTCGGCGGCCGCCGAGCTCGGCCACGACGCGCTGCTCGCGCCGCTGACCTTCATCTGCATCTTCGGCTACCAAGCCCAATTCGCGATGTTCGGCGATGCCGGCATCGCCATTTCTGATGCCCAGATCGTCCAGGTCGACCAGTCGCTGAAGTTCCTGCAGCCGATCAAGGCCGGGGACAAGCTGTACTGCGATGTGTACGTCGACTCGTTCCGTCAGGCACACGGCACCGACATCATCGTGACCAAGAACATCATCACGAATGACCGTGATGAGGTCGTGCAGGAGGCCTACACGACCTTGGCGGGTCGCTCGGGTGACGAGGACGGACAGGGAGGATTCTCAGATGGCACTTCGTGAGTTCAATTCGGTCAAGGTCGGCGACGCGCTGCCTGAGAAGACCTACCAGCTGACCCGGCAGGACCTGGTCAACTACGCCGGCGTCTCCGGCGACCTGAACCCCATCCACTGGGACGACGAGATCGCCAAGCAGGTCGGTCTGGACACCGCGATCGCCCACGGCATGCTGACCATGGGCCTCGGCGGCGGCTACATCACCAACTGGGTCGGCGACCCGGCTGCCGTGACCGAGTACAACGTCCGCTTCACCTCTGTGGTCCCGGTCCCGAACGACGGCGTCGGCGCTGAGCTCATCTTCAGCGGCCGCGTGAAGTCGGTCGACGAGGAATCCAAGTCGGTCACCATCGCGCTCTCTGCCACCACCGGCGGCAAGAAGATCTTCGGCCGCGCCGTCGCCACCGCGAAGTTGGCGTAGTCATGCCGCTGAATCCCAACATCCTGGGGATGGTCCACAAGTACCCGCAGGTCTTCGTCGTGGGCCGGGAGCAGGTCCGGCAGTACGCCAAGGCCGTCAAGTCCGACCACCCCGTTTCGATGGACGAAGCCGCCGCGGCCGAGTTGGGTCACAAGGCCATCGTCGCCGGCCCGACGTTCGTGGCGATCGTCGCACTGCTGGTCCAGCAGGACTTCTTCCGCGTCGTCGATGTCGGCATGGAGACCATGCAGATCATCCAGGTCGACCAGAAGTTCGTGTACCACCGCCCGATCCTGGTCGGTGACCGCTTGCACGCGACCGTCGAGATCATCTCCGTCGAGCACCGGTTCGGCGCCGACATCGTGATGACCCGCAACACCCTCACCGACGACGACGGCAGCGTCATCATGGAGGCCTTCACGACGTTGATGGGCCACGAGGGCGACAACTCGGTGTCGGTGCGCTACGACCGCGAAACGGGCCAGGTTTTGCGTTCGGCCGTCGGAGCGGATTAGTAACTCAGACTGGGGCCGATGTACACTCGGTCCTCGGGGATCCACCCTTTTCAGCGCGCTGTCCGTCGGTTACACATCGACCGATCGGGGAGCGCGCGAATTGTGTGAGGACCCAACCGGAAGCGCCGGCCTGGCCGGTGCTGAAGGGGCGTAGCTCAATTGGCAGAGCAGCGGTCTCCAAAACCGCAGGTTGCAGGTTCAAGTCCTGTCGCCCCTGCTCAACTGAATACCGATGTGGACACTGGAAATGTGACCACCTGGAACAGACGAAAGGCATGCGGTGAGCGACGAGCGCGATAGTGCCGGCTCCGCAGGCGCCGGTACTGATGCGGGCACCGACGCGAGCGAAAGCGAGTCGCAGGGCCAGACCGCAGTTGTGACGCGTCCGGCGCGTCCGACCGGAAAGCGGGCCCGGCGGGCCGTCGAGGTCGACGAGTCCGAATCGGACGTCGAGACCGGCGACACGGACTCCGACGCCGAGGACAGCGCGGCCGAGGCCGGCAAGAAGTCCAAGCCGAAGAAGGCTGACAAGTCCAAGAAGACGGGCCCCACTCGGAACCCGTTCGTGTTCGTCTGGAACTACCTCAAGCAGGTCGTCGCCGAGCTGCGCAAGGTCATCTGGCCGAACCGCAAGCAGATGATCGGTTACACGACCGTCGTGCTGGTGTTCCTGGTCTTCATGGTGGCGCTGATCGGTGGGGTCGATTTCGGTCTCGCCAAGCTCGTCATGTGGGTGTTCGGCTGACGCCGAGCGCCCGCCGGGACGAGCTCAAGAACGTAAGAGAGGACTGACTACCGTGACTTTCGATGGCGAGACACCTTCGGACGAGTCCGACGTGACCGCCGAGGCAGTCGAGTCGGTGGAGACCTCGGACGACACCGTGGACGCTGACGACACCCTGGACACCGACTCGGCCGACGCCGAGGAAGCGCCCGAGGCGACCGACGTGGTCGTCGACGAGACGGCGGAAGCCGTCGCCGAGGAGCCCGAGGACGAGGATCCCGCGGTCGCGCTGAAGAAGCAGCTGCGTCGTCAGGCAGGCGAGTGGTACGTCATCCACTCGTACGCCGGTTACGAGAACAAGGTGAAGGCCAACCTCGAGACCCGCGTGCAGAACCTGGACGTCGGCGACTACATCTTCCAGGTCGAGGTGCCGACCGAAGAGGTCACCGAGATCAAGAACGGCCAGCGCAAGCAGGTCAACCGCAAGGTGCTGCCGGGCTACATCCTGGTGCGCATGGACCTGAACGACGAGTCGTGGGGCGCCGTGCGCAACACCCCGGGTGTGACCGGGTTCGTCGGCGCGACCTCGAAGCCGTCGGCGCTGTCGCTCGACGACGTCGTGAAGTTCCTGCTGCCGCAGGGCGCCGCGAAGAAGCCCGCCAAGGCGACCGCGGCCGCCGCTACGTCGGGTGCCGACAGCGAAGCCACCCTCGCGCGTCCGGAGATCCTGGTCGACTTCGAGGTCGGCGAGTCGGTCACCGTCATGGACGGCCCGTTCGCCACGCTGCCCGCGTCGATCAGCGAGGTCAACGCCGAACAGCAGAAGCTCAAGGTGCTGGTGTCCATCTTCGGACGCGAGACACCCGTCGAATTGACCTTCACACAGGTCAGCAAGATTTAATCGCGAGCCTCGGCTCCCGGTTAGCAGGAACGTAGTCGCGCCGCGACTACCTAGAAAGGAACACCACACCAATGGCCCCGAAGAAGAAGAAGGTCGTCGGGCTGATCAAGCTTCAGATCCAGGCCGGCGCGGCCAACCCCGCCCCGCCCGTGGGTCCGGCGCTCGGCCAGCACGGCGTCAACATCATGGAGTTCTGCAAGGCGTACAACGCCGCGACAGAAAGCCAGCGTGGAAACGTCATCCCCGTCGAGATCAGCGTCTACGAGGACCGCACGTTCACGTTCGTTCTGAAGACCCCGCCGGCTGCCCGGCTGCTGCTCAAGGCTGCGGGTATCCAGAAGGGTTCGTCCGAGCCGCACAAGACCAAGGTCGCCAAGATCAGCTGGGACCAGGTCCGCGAGATCGCCGAGACCAAGAAGGAAGATCTCAACGCGAACGACATCGACGCCGCTGCCAAGATCATCGCCGGCACCGCGCGCTCGATGGGCATCACCGTCGAATAGTTCGTCCCGTACACGTCGGGTACTCGAACTGAGCAATACGTGGAAGAGCCCGCTTCGGCTCGCTAACCACAACCTCTGAACTGGAGATTCAAATGAGCAAGAACAGCAAGGCATACCGCGAAGCTGCCGAGAAGGTGGACCGCGACAACCTGTACACCCCGCTCCAGGCCGTCAAGCTGGCCAAGGAGACGTCCTCGAAGAAGCAGGATGCGACCGTCGAGGTTGCGATCCGGCTGGGTGTCGATCCTCGTAAGGCAGACCAGATGGTGCGTGGCACCGTCAACCTGCCGCACGGCACCGGTAAGACCGCCCGCGTAGTGGTGTTCGCGGTTGGTGAGAAGGCCGAGGCCGCTGTGGCCGCCGGCGCCGATGCCGTCGGTAGCGATGACCTGATCGAGCGTATCCAGGGTGGGTGGACCGACTTCGACGCCGCGATCGCGACGCCGGATCAGATGGCGAAGGTCGGTAAGATCGCCCGCGTCCTCGGCCCGCGTGGTCTGATGCCGAACCCGAAGACCGGCACCGTCACCCCGGACGTGGCCAAGGCCGTGTCCGACATCAAGGGCGGCAAGATCAACTTCCGCGTCGACAAGCAGGCCAACCTGCACCTGATCATCGGCAAGGCGTCGTTCGACGAGGTCAAGCTGGCCGAGAACTACGGTGCTGCGCTGGACGAGGTGCTGCGCGCCAAGCCGTCGTCGTCGAAGGGCCGTTACCTGAAGAAGGTCACCGTCTCGACGACCACCGGCCCGGGCATCCCGGTCGACCCGGCCGTCACCCGGAACTTCACCGAAGAGGCGTAAGCCGAATCCGATTTCACGAAGGACCCCCGTACGACTTCGGTCGTGCGGGGGTTCTTTGTTGTCAGACGTACCAGTGGATGGTGCGCAGTCCGCGGTACACCCGGCCGAAGAACTGCGTGTGCCGTCGGCGGAAGGTGTCGATGGCCGCAGGCGCCACACCGACTCTCGTGGCCGTCGGCAGCACGATCTGATCCCGAATTCCCATGTGGGCCTTCTCGATCAGCCGGATCACCGCATCCGCGGTGAAGTGGATGCCGTCCACCCCGCGCCAGAGCACGGGAATCGGGGCCGGACGGAGCTGCATCCAGGCGGTGATGCGTTGGCGAAACAGCGGCTGGGGCATGGAGATTCCGTTCTGTTCGGTTGCGAGGCGATGTTGTCGTCGGGTCATGCCGCCGTGCTGCGCCCGGTCGGCAGAGACGGGGCGCCGGTGTCGACGAATGCGCGGATGGTGCGGCCCATGTCGGATATGGCGGCCCGGGCATCCGGAAGGATGTCGGCCCCGGCGTGGAAGACGTGCAGTGCGCGATCCCAGATCTGCAGGGTGCAGGGCACCGCGGCCGCGCGGCAGCACTGAGCCAGTTGTTCGGCGTCGGCCAGGAGTACTTCGGTCGAGCCCACCTGGATGAAAACCGGTGGGAGCCCGGTGAAGTCGTGGTTCACCGGCGACCAGCGCGGGTCCAGCTCGCCGCCGGCCGCGAAACCGACCAGGGCGGGGACCGAGAGGGTGAAGGCCGACAACACGGCGTCCGTCCGATCGTTGGCGTGGGCGAGCCTGCGGGCCGGATCGAATTCGGCCCACGGCGCGATGGCGACGATGCCGCCGGGCATCGGCAGCCGGCGCTCGCGTGCGGCCAGCGCCGCGGCGAAGGCCAGGCCACCGCCCGCGGAATCGCCGGCGAACACGATCTTTTCGGGAGCGAAGCCCAACCCGAGCAGATGCTGGTAGGCATCGAGCGCGTCGGCGACAGTGTCGGTGATGTGGGCCGCCGGCAGTTGCCGGTAGTCGACGTTGAGCAGCGGGATACCTGCGGCGCGGGCGATGCGGCCCGCGATCCGGCGATGGCTGTGCAGTCCACCAGCCACAAAACCACCGCCGTGGAAGTAGAGGATGGCACCGCCGGTGACGTCGTCGGGGCCGGCGATCGTCTTGTGCCACAGCCATTCCGCGCGGCAGGTGGCGAAGCGCAGGGCGCGGCGGCGGGTGCCGCGCGGCGGCCGTAGCGGGACGGTGATCAACTCGGCGCGGTTGGCGATGCGGAACGCGGGCGTGCCGCGCAGCGGACCGCGCCAGGCCAGCCGGGCGATACCGTCGAGTGCGGGCCGAATTGTCCTGCGGCCCAGCGCATCGGCGACGCGCAGTGACCGGCTCGCGCGGCTGGGCAACTCGATGGTCACCGAATCGATCGCACTCATGCGTGCACGCCCGCGGTGGTGGCCGGGATTTCGTAGCGGTAGTCGTCCAGCGGGAATCTGCGGTTGCCGCGGCTGGCCTCGAAGAAACCGGAGGGACGGATGTATGTGGTGTCGCCCTGCGAGTTCCGGTAGTAGGTGGGCACATGCCCGTTGAGGTCGCCGAGGTAGTAGCGCAACGGTTCCGCACGTCGGTAGGTCGTGCGATGGTAGGCGTCGGCGGCCTCCGGGCGAATCTCGCAGACGTGCGCCGCGCGGCGGCGGGTCTCGGTGATCGCGCGGACGGCGTGGTCCGCGGTCATCTCGACGAAGGCGTGCCAGCCCGACCCGGTCCACGAGTACGGGCCGCACAGCGTCCACCGGTTGGGCAGCCCCGGCACCGAGACGCTCTCGTACGCCTGCAGGCCTTCCTCGTTGTAGAACTTGGCGAGATCGAAACCGGCCCGGCCCACGACGGTTCCCGGGCGATACGTCTCCGGATCGGAGAACACCTCGTAGCCGGTGGCCAGGATCAGCACGTCCAGCTTGTGGAGCATTCCGTCGCGGGTCCGGACGCCGGTCGGCGTGATCTTCTCGATGGGATCGGTCACCAGCGACACGTTGGTGCGGTTGTAGGCCTGCAGATATCCGTTGGACATGGTCGGCCGTTTGGCGAGCAGACCGAAGTTCGGTGTCAGCTTCGCGCTGGTTTCCGGGTCGTGCACCGTTCTGGCCACGAATCTGCGGTAGCCGCGGATGCAGAGCGCGTCGGCTCGATCCAGCGTCGAATGCGAGGTCCGCAGTGCCCCACGGAGAATCAGGTCGACCACGACCAGCACGCCGCCGTGGATCGTGGCCTGCACACCGGGGATCGCCAGCACCTTCTTCATCACCGCCGGTACCCGGAAGTCCGGCTTGGGAATGGACCAGACCGGGGTGCGCTGGAACACCGTCAGATTGCCGACCTCCGGTGCGATCGCCGGAATGATCTGCACCGCACTGGCTCCCGTGCCGATGATGCCGACGGCCTTGCCGGTCATGTCGTAGTCGTGGTCCCAATCGGTCGGCCGCTGCACCTTGCCCTTGAACGATTTCGCGCCGGCAATCCCGACGTCTTCCTTGGGCCGGACGAACGCGCCCACCGCGCTGATGACGAACCGTGCCGTGATGACGGAGCCGTCGGCGGCATGCAGCTTCCAGAAGTTACCGGTGTCGTCCCACTCCTCCCGTTCGACGTTGGTATTGAACCGGATACGCGAGTACAGCCCGTACTTTCGGGCCACATCGACGTGGTACTGCTTGACCTCCGCGCCTTTGGCGAAGAAACGATCCCAGTTGGCGTTGCGCGCGAACGAGTACTGATACGCGATGGTCGGGATGTCCACGCCGAGACCCGGGTAGTGGTTCTCGTGCCAGCTGCCGCCGACATCGTCGGCGCGCTCCAGGATGACGAAGTCGTCGATGCCGGCCTTGCGGAGCTTCACGCCCGCGGCGATACCGCCGGGCCCGGCGCCGATGACGGCGACCTCGAATTGCGGCGTCGTACTCATGCGCTCACCTCTTCGGGCACGTGCACGGTGTTGCGGGTGAAACGGTAGTCCGACAGCGGGAAATGCCGGTTCGCCCAGCGCATCTCCAGAACCGTGGTCGGGCGGAACGCCGCGGCGTCGCCGTGATGATTGAGGTAATACGTGTTGGAGCCGCCACACGCCGAGGTCATCAGGGGAGTTCCGGCGACGCGCTTCTGCATGTCCGCGAAGAAGCGGTCGTGCGGCTCCTGCTTGACCTCGACGCGGGTGGCGCCACGCTGCCGGGCCTCGGTGATCACGCGCACGGCGTGGTCCCCGGTCGACTCGATCAACACCAGATACGAGCCCGGGGCGTAGGCGTACGGCCCGATGACGAGGAAGGCGTTGGGGAACTTCGGTGCCGAGACGCCCTGGTACGCCTGGTAGCGGTTGGCCTCCCAGAACTCGTTGAGATCGACGCCGTCACGGCCCAGGGTCGGGAACGGCGGCGTGCTGCCCTTGGCCATGACCTTGAATCCGGTGGCGCACACCAACACATCGATGTCGTGCGCCGCGCCGCCCTCGGTCACCACCGCGTCGGGGGTGACCTTCTCGATGGGGTCGGTCACCAGATCGACGTGCGGCAGGTTGTAGGTCTTGAAGTACTCGTTGTGCATCGACGGTCGCTTGCAGCCCAGCAGGTACTTCGGGGTGAGCTTCTCGCGCGTCACCGGATCCTTGACCTGCGTGCGCATCCAGAGTTTCAGCGCGGCTTCGGCGCCGCGGATGAGCGGCTGCATCCGCCGCCCGTGCAGCATGCCGGCGCCGACACCGAGTTCGACGCCCACCATGCCGATCGCGCGCAACGGCGCGCGCAGTATCGGGGTGCCCAGCACCGCCCTGGTGACCCGGCCCGTGTGCCAATCTGGCTTGGGCGCGACCCAGATCGGGGTGCGCTGGAACACCGTGAGGTGGGCGGCGACTTTGGCGACCTCCGGAATCAGTTGCAGCGCACTGGCGCCCGTGCCGATGACGCCGACCCGCTTACCGCGCAGATCGACGCTGTGATCCCAGGCGGCGGTGTGCAGCACCGTCCCGCCGAAGCTGTCGATGCCCGCGATATCCGGGAGGTTCGGCACCTCCAGGCCGCCGATGCCCGCGATGATGAACCGGGCCGTCACCTCGCCGGAATCGGTACTGACGTGCCAGATGTCGTTCGCCTCGTCGAACCGGCATCCGGTGACCGTGGTGTTCAGGCGCAGCTTCGGCCGCAGCCCGTGGGCATCCACGACCTCCTCGGCGTACGCCTGAATTTCGTGGCCCGGTGCGAAAAGCCGCGACCAGTCGCCTTTTTGGTGATAGCTGAACTGATAGATGAACGACGGAATGTCGACCGCGACGCCGGGGTAATGGTTGGCGTGCCACGTCCCGCCGACCTTGTCCCACTTGTCGAGGATGACGAAGTTCTCGATGCCGGCCTGCCGGAGCCGGACGCCGGCGTTGATGCCGCCGAAGCCCGCACCGATGACGACGACCTCGAATTCGGGGCTGGATGTCATTGTCATATCTCCTATTTCCCGGTCAGCCGGGCGAGTGCCTTGCCGGCGACCGGGATCACGGATTCGATGCGGTCGAAGGACGCGCGCGCGAGAACTGCGCGCGTGAGGCTGGGGGAGAACCGGAACAGCCCGTACAGCAGCCAGGATTCCGGTGCGACCGGTACGACGGCCGAATTCCACCGCACGGCCCGTTCGATCGCCCGGGCAACCTTCTGCGGTGAGGTGTAGGCGTATCGCTGCATACCGCCCGCGGTCTCGCGCCACGCCGCCTGCTGCTCCGCGGTGAGCCCGGCCCGTTGGCCGTTGGCGAGCAGGTTGGTCCGGATGGCGCCCGGGCAGATCGCGGTCACGCCGATCCCTTTGCTGCGCAACTCCACTCGTAGCGCCTGCGAGGCCATCAGGACGGCCGACTTCGCGACGCCGTACGCGGGCTCGAGCCCCGATGGAAAGTACGCGGCCGCCGACGACAGATTGACGATGTGGCCGGGAATCCCATCGTCGATCATCTGTTGCGCGAAGACCCGTGACCCGTAGATGACGCTCATCAGGTTGATGTCGATCTCGCGCTGCCACTGCGCGGCGCTCATCTCCACGAACCCGCCGAGGTCCATGACGCCGGCGTTGTTGATCAGCACGTGGGGTGCGCCGAAGTGGGCAAACATCCACTCGCCGAAGGCCTCCCACTCGTCGTCGGCGGCCACGTCCAGCCGGTAGGCGACGGCTTGGCCGCCTGCGCCGACGATCTGTTCGGCCGTCTCCTTCGCGGCCGGCATGTCGATGTCTGCGACGATGACCCGACCGCCTTTGGCGGCGAACAGCTTTGCCGTCTCACGCCCGATACCGGCCCCCGCGCCGGTGACGATGACGTTCTTCATCGCTTCCCTCCGAACAGCCTGCCCGACAGGGCGACTGCCTTGTCGGCGATCGACATCGTGAACAGGCCGTAGAGACCGCGGGCCGCACTCGGTGACAGCCGGTACAGGTACCAGCCGGCCCAGGCCTCGACGCCGACCGGGACCGTCGAGAGGTTCCAGCGCACCGCGCGTTCGATCGCGGCGGCCACCCGGTCGGGGGACCGGCCGATGTAACGGTGGCCGGCGGCGAGCTTGGCCGCCCAGTCCGAACTGTCGCTGTCGTCGACGCCGCCGCGAGTCCCGTTGGCGGCCAGGCTGGTTCGGATCAGCCCTGGGCAGATCGCGCTGACGCCGATGCCCTTGTCACCGAACTCCGCACGTAGCGCCTGGGTGCCGAACCACGCGCCGGCCTTGGCGACCACATACGAGGGGGCGATGGGCGTCGGCATGAACGCGCCGACCGAACACACGTTGACGATGTGGCCGCGCACCCCGGCGTCCGTCATGCGTTGCACGAACAACCGAGATCCCACCAGGGGGCTCATCATGTTGATCTGGATCATTCGCCGCCAGTCCGCGTTGGACTGCTCCAGGAACCCACCACCGATGAGGATGCCGGCGTTGTTGACGACGACGTCGGGCACGCCGTGTTCGGCGCACACCCGGTCGGTGAAATCCTCCCAGTCGGTGAGGTCGGCGACGTCGAGTCGCCGGAACACCGCGCGGCCGCCCGCGTCCTGGATGAGGTCGACCGTTTCCTTGCCGGTCTGCTCGTTGATGTCGGCCACGACGACCTCGGAGCCGTTGCGGGCGAACCGCACGGCCGTCGCACGTCCGATGCCGCTGCCGCCACCCGTCACCACTGCCACCGTCATGGCCGACATCCGTCGGTGGCGCTGGGTGAGCTGTGTGTATCGGTCATTTCGACTCCTTGGGTCGACCTCATGAAAAGAGTTGAGCGGTAATCAATTTCGGTAGGCGGGAATGCGTCGCCGGGCCTACGTCGTGCTCATCGCGGGCATCGCCAGGGCGCCGCCGTCGGGCTGCTTGCCGTGGAGCCGATGTCACATTTCGGATAGTAGCCCTATTTGAATATGGGGGCAATATCAAATTTGGAGCGCGCCGAGGCGGTAGTCTGGCCTCTCGCCGGCGACCGGTGGGCGGACCTGCGGAGGACACTGTGGCGGCTCGGAAAGTGTTGACACGCGCAGAGAGTCAGGCGCAGACGCGCCAGGAGGTGCTCGATTCGGCGGCGCGGCTCTTCTATGCGAACGGCTATCACGGCACCTCCATCGCAGCCATCGCGGCTGACGCCGGGCGCACCATCGGTGCTGTCTACAGCAACTTCGCGGGCAAAGAGGCGCTGTGCCTCGAAGTCCTCCGCACGAGGTACCTCGCGGAAACCACCAAACTGCTGGAAATGCTTGTCGGCGAATCTGATTCGATGGACGACAGGTTCGGGGCGCTGGCGACCTGGTGGTCCCGGTTGTCCTCGGACATCCCGCTCACGGTGCTCGGTTCGGAGTACCTGTTGAGCACCTTGGGAGACCCGGAGCAGACCGCCGGGACGAGGGAGACCATCGATCGGTTCCGGGAGTCGGTCCGGGTGATGGTCGAGGACCTGATACCCGAGGGCGTCGACGCCGCAGACCCGCGCTTGGACGAGGCGATCGACGCCATCGTGGCGACCGGAAGCGGATTGGCGATATCTCAGGCGATCGGGATGGCCGACGCCGACCAGAGTGCGGCGCTGCTGGTCACCACGCTGCGGATGTGGATGGATCGGTTGGCCACACCGCAGGCCGCGGACGATCAGTGCGACAAGCCCGGGCCGACCAAGGGGAAGCGGGCCGGCACCAAGAACACCAGGAAGCCGGCGTCGCCCAGCCGCTGAGCGCGCCGACCGCGTTGGCACACCGCGACATCCGGTGATCCCGTGGTTGTCCGGTGCCGGGATCTGGCAACCTCGACACATGTTCGTGCGAACACTCGTCGCCTTGGGCGCGCTGCTGTCGGTCGGGAACTTCGGGCCGGACCTCGGCGCGGCCTCGGCAGCACCACAGCCCGCCCCGCCGCCGGTGTCACCGCAGGCCGCTGCGGCCGGACTGATCGACGTCCGGTCCGTCGTCCCCGATGCGGTGATCGACCTGCGCTACGCCACCCCGAACAACTTCGTCGGTGTCCCGCTGTATCCCGCCGATGCCCGGTGCCTGATCCACGAGTCCATGGCGCCGGGGCTGGCCACCGCCGCCCGGATTCTGCGCGCGCACGGCGAGGTACTGACGTTCTGGGACTGCTACCGCCCGCATGACGTGCAGGTCCGGATGTTCCAGGCCGTGCCGGACCCGAACTGGGTCGCCAAACCCAGCCAGTTCGCCCGCAGCCACGAGTCCGGTCGGTCGGTGGACGTCACCATCACCGGCGTCGACATGGGTACCGATTTCGACGACTTCACGCCGCGCGCGACGGCCTACGCGACCACGGGCGTCACCCCCGCACAGCAGGCCAACCGCGCGCGACTGCGCGACGCGATGGTCGCCGGTGGGCTGACTGTGTACCCGGGGGAGTGGTGGCACTTCAACGGGCCTGGCGCATCCGAGCCGCGCCCGATCCTCGACGTGCCGGTGAACTGAGTCAACCGGCGACCAACTGCGCCAGCAGGGCCCGGTGGTCGGAACCGGGTACCTGCAGCGTCCGCAGCGACGTGGCCACGTAGCCGCGCGTGAGGATGTGGTCGACCGCGAAGACCGGTGGCGCGACGATGTCGGACGGATGCGTGCGAACCACCCCGGCGCCGGCCTGTGCGCCGGCGTCCTGATAGCCCTGCCGCAGCAGCCGGCGGAATTCCCGCATGTCCGGAGTCGCGTTCAGGTCACCGGCCAGCAGCACGGGGCCCGTGCTTGCCCGGGCAGCCGTCAGCAACGTGCCCGCCAGTCGCGCCAGGTCGTCGCGCCAGCCCTGTAGCGGGTCGGGCCAGGGCGCGGACAGGTGCACCGTCAGCACGCGGGTGGGGGCGGGTGCCTCGGGCAGGTGGACGTCGGCGGCCAGCATTCCCAGCCAGAAGCCGTCGTCGATGCGGATGTCACTGATCGGGTGACGGCTCCAGAGCCCGACGCCCCCGGGTTCGTCCATCTCGCGCAGCGCCCGGTGCGGGAACAGCCGGTCGAGCCCGGCCGACTCCAGCCGCGCCAGCGCCGCGGGCGTGAGTTCTTGCAGCGCAACGATATCCGCGCTCTCCTCGGCGTACCGGACGACGGCTTCGGCGTCGGCCCGCCCGTAGCGCAGATTTGCCGACAGGAACCGCAGTGCCGTCCCCGACGGCGCCTTCGCGCGGCGGAACAGGGGTAGTTGTATGACGGCCGCGACGACGGTGGTGCCGACCGCGACCGCTGCCAGCGGCCAGTTTCCTGCGGCGCCGAACAGGATGGCGGCCACGGGGGCGCCGATGAGCGCATACGGGGCGCCGGCGGCCAGTGCCAACAGTGTGCGGTTGACGATCGGAACCCACCGCACCGCGAGGCCGGCCGCGGCTGCGCACAGCGTGATGGCACCGGCGTATGTCAGAACTGAATGCCACATCGCGATGATTTGCCTCCGCACTTCTCGTGTTGGCCGTGCCGGCTCGCGTCGAGCTGTTCCGAAAAATGTACCGGACGTATGTTCTGCCTCGTCCCGGTGACTTTGGCAACGATAATTCGTATTTGCTGAGCTCGGTAATTACGTGTGCTATGTAACGCGGATGCGTGAAATCATTGGAGAATTCTGTCAGGAGTCTATCAGTGGGCTGTGAATAGACAATGGCGTTCTACCTGGTTGTTGACCATAGGTATGTTTATTTCTCCAACGGTTCTGCAGATTTGTTGCCGTCATTGGCGGTAATGTCTCCGCCATTCATCGACGGCCTCGTAACAATTCGCTGGCCGGTCGTTCGGGGTGAGGAGGACGGCATGTATTGGGGCTCTTCATGATTGAGGGTGTAGAACGGTCAGCTGCTGTCGGCCTGTGATTGGGGTGTCTGGTTGGCTGGGTGTG
>NZ_JBJIAK010000053.1:0-38134 GCF_045310915.1 Mycobacterium sp. SMC-17
TCTCCGGGTCGTACTTGCTCGGCATGACATGCACCTTCCCAAGGAAGGAGGTGCGCATCAAACGCGGGATGGTTCAAGCTGGTACGGTGCGCCGGTGTGGTCGGCTGCCGATGCTGGCAGTGCACCGGTGCGAGGTACCGCGCATCCGGCCGCTACCGCGGTGGCTGCGGCGGTGACAGCGGCCAGGCGGGTTAGTGCGGCGAAATGCGTTGGCATACATCAAGGCTAGGGCTGTGTGAGAACGTTGAATGCACTAAATTCGTGCTCGTGGCCGTATGGAATGGCCCTACAATCCGCTCCCGAAATTTGTGTGTTGGGTACCCCTGGGCGGGCCTGATACTGAAGGGGTGTCGATTGGTGCGTTGGTCCAGCGGGTAGATCAGGCGCTGGATCGGGCCGGGTCGCTGTTCGGCAATCCGCCCGAAGCCGGCGGCCCCGCCGCGTTGTCATCGAGCGGCGGCCTGGCCGCCGCCGGCGACATCGTGCGCACCAGCCAGGCCAAGATCAGCACCGCCACCTCGGGCCAATTCGCCACTGCCTACCACGGTTTCGCCACCGACGCCGGCCCCGCACTCGATGCCGCCGCCGGTTCGGACAAGCACATGAGCGACCAGCTCACCGCCGCCGCCGACGCCGACCGGTCAGGCAAGGCCAGCTCCGGCTCCGTGCGCCAAGGCGCCGCCACCGACACCACCGCGCTGGCCCCGTTCACCGGCACCCACAGCGGCAAGATCGCGATGCTCCAAGCCCTCCGCACCCGCATCGCGCAGCAACAACAAGTCCTGGCGGCTTACCAGTCGCGCGCTGCCCGCCTGGCGGCGCTGGTTCGTGCCTCCGGGTATGGAAGCGGCGGTTTGGGCGGTGGCGGGATGCCGATGGGCGGCATGCCTTTTGGCGGCGGCACCGGTGGCGGCGGATCAGGTGGCGGCGGGCTGGGAAGCGGCCTGGGCGGGTTGACCCAGCTAGCCGGCAATTTCACCCGCATCGGATCTAGTCCCCGCACCGCTGGGCAGTCCGGCTTGGCGTCGCCGACTGGATTGGTCGGGACTCCCTTGGGTGCACTGACGGTAAATTCGAGTCCGCGTGAAGTGGCTGCGGCGATCATCCACGAGGCGCGTCGGCGGGGATACTCCCCGGCACAGACCATCCCGATCCTGGCCGATGCCATGCAGGAGTCGGGCCTGAACCCGAAGGCCGTCAGCCCGAATGGACTGTGGAAGAATATCTTTCAGCAGGATTCGTCCTACCCAGGGCGGGACAATCCGAATCTGGCGATCTCGGAGTTCTTCAATCGGCTAGCCACCCATGGCGGGCCGACATCACCCGATATCGCCAAGAGCATCTTCTGGCTCCAGCAGCGCCCCGGGGAACCGTCGGCGGACGCGGCCTACGCCCACGGGAGACAGGCGTATTTGGCGGAGTTCTTACGGCAGGTGGGCCGGGCCCGCGACATGTACAACAGCATCGTCGGACGATAAAAAATGTAGGTTGCAATTCTGGATGGCGGATTGCATTCCGCGATGGCGGAAGTTGGCGGATCCGCCAACTCAAATGCAATTGCTACTGCAAATCAGGTCGTCCACAGCATCAGGATCAAAGGTGTTGGGATCAAACCGCGTGTGACTCACTCACAGCCGGTACATCTCGCGCTGCATGGCTGCATCTCTGAAAAGCGATTCATGCTCGCCGTGGAAATACGGTTGGGCTGCCCGTTTCGCGTCGGGCCGACTCGATGCAGTGCCGGAGGCGAGCTGTTTTCGGTGGCACGTCATCCGTTTGCGCCATCGAAGTAGTCGCAGGTCGAACCGTGATCTCAGCCGGGCGAAGCTGCCCTCGAGTGCGACCATCGCCTCAGCGGTCGAACCGAATCGGTGTGGACTTTGGCCCGCGGATGGCAGGGGTGTCGCGCCACGTGGGAGCACCGGTGAGGACGGGCCGGCGAGCAAAGATATGGCGTAGCGCGACGCTGGTTTCCAGCCTCGCCAAAGAGGCGCCGATGCAGTAGTGGGCGCCATACCCAAAAGTCAGCGGAGCCAGTGCCGGTGCCGACCGGCCGGGTCTGAAGCGGTCTGGCTCGACGTAGACGCCGGGATCGCGGTTGGCTGCTGCGATGCAAACCAGAACCGTTTCACCGCAACGGATACCGATGTGCGCGATGGTCTGGTCGGCGGTGGCGGTGCGAGCGGCGACTTGTACGGGACTGTCTAGACGCAGCAGCTCGGTGATCACCGCGGAGTCGTCGGGGTCGATCCGGTCGGCCAGGCGGGTGCCGTCGCCGTCAGGGGTGAGAAGGCGGATGAGGCTGGCACCGAGCAGGTTTGCGGTGGTTTCATGTCCGGCGATGGCGATGAGAATCGCGGTGGTGACGACCTCATCGAGAGTAAGTTCCGGGTCAGCGGCGAGGAAGCTGAGCAGGTCGTCGGTGGGGTGGGTGCGCCGGTCGGCGGCGGCAGGCAGCATGACGGTCATCAGTGCCGCCGCTGCACCGATGCCTTGTTCCAGTTCGTCTGCATCGGCGATACCGCCGAGGATGCGGATGATGGCTGGGGAATGCTCACGGAGCGCTGCGCATTCGGTGGCGTCCAATCCCAGCCATGCTCCGATGATGGCAACGGGCAGCGGAAGGGCGATTTGAGACATGGCATCGAAGGTTCGGCCGGCCGGAATCGTGGAAACCGTATTGGCGCAGATGGTTTCGACACCGGCACTGAGCTGATTGATGAATGAGCGACCGAACACGTCCCGGACCGCACCACGCAAGCGGTCATGTGTAGGCCCGTCGGTAAATAGCATGCTGGCATCCACGAGCGCTGAGTTGAACAACGCGGCCGCGCCGGCAGCGGCCTGATTGGCGCGGGGATCGCTGGTCCAGTGCGCGCCGGTGAGCACCTCGCGCGCAGCGTGATAGCCGAGGATCAGCCAAGCCTGTGCGGTGTCATCCCAAATCACATCTCCGCTGCGACGCTGTGCCTCGAAGAACGGGTATGGGTCGGCGGCGTTCCACGGCAGCCGCGGGGTTGCCAAGTCACGGGTGGTCATGGTGATCCAACCTGCAGGGCAGTCCGCGTTCGCGGATGCGTCTGGGTCGGCGCGTCGCGGCAGTCAGCATCGGGTAGGTCCGTTCGTTGCCGAGTGGTCGTCGAGTGCCGAAGGCAGGCGCCGTTCGCGGACCCAGGCGTGGTGCTGCATGCCCAGTTCGGTGGTGGGCTCGGCGACGCCGTCCATGTCGTCGTTGATTGACCTGGCGGGGAGTGTGGCGCTGAGCCCTCCGCAAATGTTGGTAAGCGCTTGCTGGACTCGCGGGGCGAACACGTAGTCGTTCGGAGTGGACATCGCGGTCAACGGATTATCCGAGGTCAGGCCGAACAGCCAGCGAGCGGAGCGGGCGCCACTGTCGGGTGTGTAGGTGACTGGTTGCGGCTCGGCGATCAACTCGTAGAACACCTGCGTGTAGAACGCGTGGACATCCTCGGCGGACAAGGGTGAATCTGCGGTGATGAACCCGGCAGCCACAAGGTCGGCCCGCAACGCCGCTTTTCGGTCGTCGACGATATTGCGCACCACCGATACCCACTGCCGGCGTTTGACCTCGGGCAGGACTTTGACACAGCCGAAGTCGACGAAGCCGACGGTCCCATCGGGGTTGAAGCGGTAGTTGCCGGGGTGTGGATCGGCGTGCAGCAGGTTGGCGTGGCGGAAGTTGCCCCATGAGAACCGCAATATCGTCTCGGCCCAGGTGTTTTTGAGATCTTGATCCGCTTCGCGTGCGTCGGCCCAGTCCATCCCGTCGAGAAAGGTCATCGTCACGATGCGGCCGGTGGACGCGTCGTCGACAACCTCGGGGACGCGGATGAACGGATGGCCGCGATACAGGTCACTGAACTTGGTGATCATGGCTGCCTCGCGGCGGTAGTCGAGCTCTTCGGCGATCCGGATGGTCAACTCACGCGCCAAAACCCGCGGATCGAACACCATGCCCGACGCCGACGTGGCGAACCGCAGGAACGTGGCCACCAGCTCGGTGTTGGCCAAATCCTGGCGGATGGCGTCGGCCACGCCGGGGTATTGGACCTTGACCGCGACCTGGCGTCCGTCGTGCAACACCGCCCGGTGCACCTGCCCGATCGATGCGGCAGCGAGCGGCGTATCGGTAAAGTCGGCGAAGTGCGCTGCGGCAGAGCCGAGTTCGTCATCGAGAATCTCGTGCACTAGCTCCGGTGCCATCGGCGGGGCATCGGTCTGCAAGCGCGTGAGCGCCTGCTGGTAGAGCGCGAACCCGCCCGTCCCAATGCCTTGCATATCAATCGTCGATGCGAGCTGACCGATCTTCATCAGCGCGCCCTTGGAGTGCCCGAGAATGTCGGTGTACCGCGCGGCCGTGTGTTCATGGAACCGCTGCACTGCACTGTCATCGCCAGCGCGTTGACGGAGCTCAGCCACCAATCGGCGACCAGCGGCACGGGCAGTGAAGCCGGCCAGCGGCATGGTCCTGCGGAGTCGGCCTTTCGGCACTGGCATCTCGTGCTGTGGCATCGAATCGCTCCCACTTGATCAGACCTGCGTAGTACAGTGGACTCGTACACACAGTAAGTGATCACTTGCAGGAGGTCAACGATGGCAGCCACGCCCACCCGGGAACGGCTCGTCACCGAGGCAATGAAACTGTTCAGCGACAGAGGATTTGAGGCCACGAGCATCTCCCAGATCGAGTCCGCCGCAGGGCTTTCGGCCGGTTCGGGTGCGCTGTATCGACACTTCAAATCGAAAGACGCGCTGCTGGCGGCCGGCATCGACCGGCAGCTGGATCGCCGCTCGGCGATGGCGGACATGCGCGCCCTGTTCGCCGGGCTCGGAGACCTGCACAGTGAGCTCACCGTGCTGGGCCGCTACCTGCTGACGGTGATTGATCAAGAAAGTGAACTGCTGCAGATCGCCGCGCGCACGCCCGCCGGACTGTCTGAGTGCCTCGACACCGCATACGCCGCCCTGGTGGAGGGTCTTACCGCCGAACTTGCCGGCTGGATCGCAACCTGGGGCCCACAACTCAAGCACAACGAAACGGCAACTCTGGCCGCACTTGGCGTCAACAGTTTGCTCGGAGAACGCTTCGGCGCCAACCTGTTTCGCCGCGCCACGCACCCGATACCCGACAACGAATACCTCGCGGAATGGACCACAGTCCTAGCTGCCCGCATTCAGCGCTCATGACTGGTCCAGCTTCGTGAGGGCGGGAACGCTACGATTCGGCGCACATAAAGTTGGCGCCGGCGGCGGAACTGAAGGCGCCTCGCACATAGGCGTCGGCTTCGCTCGCTGTGATGTGGTAGCGCGCGATCAATTTGTTGGCGATGGCTAGAGCGTCTGTCTCACCGGAGTGGACCATCGCGCAGGCGTCGCGTCGGGCGCCGAGTGAGCGGTCGTTTCCAGGGTCCGGGATGTACGTTCCGCCTACGCCTGGGCAGCCGGACTGGTCGTAGTTCTCCCCATCGCCGCAGTGCGGGTTCGGGATCGCGTTTGCAGCCGGCGCACAGAGGCTGACACCGGCCATCAGCACGCCGGCGACGATCGAGGCTACAGCGCCCATTCCGCCACTCATCCCGTTTTGTCGCACGGGAATACGGTATCGCCCGCCGACCCGTGCCGACTGCCGAACGAGTGCCCAGACTTGGCACGCAAGATGGGCTATGGGGTCCGCTGGTTTGCGAAGAGATCGATCCGCACCACCGTACCGTTCTAGGATTCGCCATCCAGAATGCAAAAACACGTCCGACAAACCCGATGCAACCGGACGAAGACGCACGTCAGGGCATCGCGATATGACACGGAGAAGTGCAACCTACAAAAAAACGACGACGTCGACGAAATGAAGCCGCCGCGGTGGCGTCGGTTTCTCACGCACCGATGGTCAGGTGCGGCGGCGTCGACGCGACACCTTCGTGGGCGAACCGATACCACGATCGGCGCATGTCTTGCGCAAGCGTGTGGTCGATCGGCCTGTCGGTGGGTCCGAGCATGTAGGTTCCCGCCCATGTTTGAGGTGTGCCGAACAACAGCGGAAGCTCGATGCAGTGGCATGCCCCCATCGGAGCTCCCTGTGGTGCCCAATCGACCCGGTACGTGCACGCCGCGCCGCCGGCGCGTGTCCAGTCCTTCACGAAAGCTGTCTCCGGGTGGGCGAATTGGGCCGCGGTCATCGCTTCTTGGGTATCGCGGAAATCACTGTCGTTGAAGTCAGCTACCGGCACCTGGCGCGGCTTAGCCCTGGCCATTGCGACAAACGGTGCCGCGTCGGCCGCTGCATGGCCGATGAGGAGTTCGATGTTGGGCGCGACATCCATGAGTCGCGCATGTTCGGCCGCCGTGCCGACAAGCGGTGTTTCTCCACCCAAAGGTCCATAGGCCATCTGGCCGGTTGGATACTCGGATGCGACGTCATCGTTGATGGTCTTCTGCAGCTGGAGCAGTTGCGCGATCGTCGCTCCGGTCGGCGTTGACCCGCTCCGGCGCAGGGCTTCTGCCAGCTTCGTGCGCATAGCGGTCGTCATAGGGCCTCGGTTGTGCCGCATCCGTAGCGGTGCGCTCTGCAGGATCGCTCGGTGGAATAGGCCGTCAGCGGCGGGGGTGAGCATCAACGCCAGTACGGAATCGGCGCCGGCGGATTGTCCGAAGGCGGTAACCCGCCCGGGATCGCCTCCAAACGCGGCGATGTTCTCGCGCACCCACTGCAACGCCAGCAGCTGGTCACGTAAACCGATGTTGCTGTCTCCGAAGCGCTCCGGTGTGAGATAGCCGAACAGGCCGATCCGGTAGCTCACCGAGACCACGACGACCTCGCCTTCCAGTGTGAGCGCGTCGGCGTCATAGACAGCTGCCTCGCCGGTGCCGGCCAAGTACGCGCCGCCGTGAAACCACACCATGACCGGTAAGCCTGCGGCAGCGGCTGGGGCCGTGACGGTTAGGACCAGACAGTTCTCGTGCTGACCTAGACCCTCGGTGATGTCGCCGACGAGCCAGGCCAGTCGTGAAAGGCTCTGCGGGCAGATGGGGCCGCGCCGCGTCGCATCACGCCGTCCACGCCAAGCAGGGAACGGTGCTGCGGCCCGAAAGCGTTCAGCTACGCCGTAAGGGATACCGCGCGCGATGACCGCGCCGGCCGGGGTTAGCGTCGCTGTGGCCAATCCGGCTGCGAGTGCGATGTCTACTGTGCCCACGCTGCCCACGCTACGGTGGAGCGCCGCCGCGGGAGAGATTCGTGGGGGCCGGGGCCCTTGGTCGCGCCGGGCTTGGCTCCCGAAATTTGTGTGTTGGGTACCCCTGGGCGGGCCTGATACTGAAGGGGTGTCGATTGGTGCGTTGGTCCAGCGGGTAGATCAGGCGCTGGATCGGGCCGGGTCGCTGTTCGGCAATCCGCCCGAAGCCGGCGGCCCCGCCGCGTTGTCATCGAGCGGCGGCCTGGCCGCCGCCGGCGACATCGTGCGCACCAGCCAGGCCAAGATCAGCACCGCCACTTCGGGCCAATTCGCCACTGCCTACCACGGTTTCGCCACCGACGCCGGCCCCGCACTCGATGCCGCCGCCGGTTCGGACAAGCACATGAGCGACCAGCTCACCGCCGCCGCCGACGCCGACCGGTCAGGCAAGGCCAGCTCCGGCTCCGTGCGCCAAGGCGCCGCCACCGACACCACCGCGCTGGCCCCGTTCACCGGCACCCACAGCGGCAAGATCGCGATGCTCCAAGCCCTCCGCACCCGCGTCGCGCAGCAACAGCAGCTGATCAGCGCCGCGAAGGCACGGGACGCGCAGCTGGTCGCGATGGCTCGCTCCGTGATGTACTCGCGCCGATCGGGCGGTGGCGGGATGCCGATGGGCGGCATGCCTTTTGGCGGGGGCACCGGCGGCGGCGGTATGGGCGGCGGGTCCGGTGGTGGGGGTCTCAGCGGGTTGTCGGGACTGTCGAGTCTGGCCGGGTTGGGCCGGCGTGATCCGCGGCCGACGTTGGCTTCGAACGTTGATTTCGGTGGCGGCGGGTACGCCAACGTTCCCCGTGAGCCGGGGCAGGCTGCGGCAGAGGCCGCGCTGAGCAAGCGAGGCCGCCCCTATGTGTGGGGGGCTAAGGGGCCCAGCGTGTTTGACTGCAGTGGCTTGACCCAGTGGGCGTGGGGTAGGGCGGGTGTTCGCCTTGGCGCCGACACCTATTCCCAGATTCGCGATGGTGTTCCGGTGCCACCGGGGCAGGTACGGGCCGGGGACTTGATTTTCCCGAGCAGCTCGTTCGGCGAAGGGGGCAAGGGGGGTCCGGGGCATGTGATGTTGGCGATCAGCCCCACCGAGTGTGTGCACGCGCCACAGACCGGCGATGTGGTTCGTGTCGCCCCGATGCCGCACGGATATGTTGCGCGGCGACCGGTACGCACGACGCTGACTTAGCCCCCAAAAATTAGTGCACAGAGCCATCTTTGGCGGCCTTAGGGTTGAAGTATCTCCAGGAAGGAAAGCGTCGTGAGCGTGAATGTGAACAAGAACGCGGACACGGTGCTGCGGGCGCTGGCCCACGCGCAGCACATTTTCGGTGGCCAAACTGCTCCAACCCCGCCGCCAGATTTCACGCCTCCGCGTGACTTGGAGGACGACCTTGGCTTGGGGTACTTCGGGCCGCCATCCGGTGGTAACTGATGGGCCCCAAGCACTTTGACGGCGACACCCACTGGGATAAGTGGGACCAGACGCATGGCCAGGTGGGCTTTCACTCCCCAGGGTGGACGATGCCTAGTGACCCCAGTCGGTACATCGGCGGGGCCGATCAGTACTGGGCCAACATGCTCGATAAGGCGCGAAAGGCGTACGGCGACCCGAATATTCGATTCGATACCGATCACAGCGGGGAGGACCGCCACCTGGTGTTCGGTGACGGGACCAGGTTGCCAGAAGATGGCACCCTCGTCTACCACAACAGTGACACCAAGCAGACCTGGGCGCAGAACGACGACGGCACCGTTTCACTGCTTGGCCCTGACGGCAAGCCGGGGGCACCGTCCGCGCCGGCGGGGTATAGCAAAGCCGGCGATCAGTATGCGCCGCTGGGCGACAAGGGACAGCAGGTGGCCCCGTTGCTCCCGGGCATGCCGAGTTCCGAGCACGGATTTTTCACTGACCCGAAAACCGGTGCGCTAACACCGAAGAACGCCAACGGTGACTACTACACCCTTGGCCCGGATGGTCACCGAAGTTACTTCGACAAGAACGGCAAGCCGATCACCGCCGACCAGTACAACAAGCCCGGTGCGCCCGGCGCCGCCGATGAGTCGGGCGCGGACGGAAAGTTCGCGACCGACGAACAGCAGTCGGGCCGGACCGCGGCCGCCATCAAGACGCTGCATGATGATTTGAAGTCCCACTACGGCAAGCTCAGTAGTGCCGAGGAAACGTTGTCGGATGTGCTGCTCAAGGCGCACGCTACGAACGCGGAGGGGCAGCAGCAGCTCGCTGCGATCCAGAAGAAGATCATCGCCGCCATCAACGACCCGTTGACGGCGCCTACTGATGCCGGCCGGGAGCTGTCGTTCAACAAGTTTCTGCTGAGCCAGGTCCAGGACATTCAAGACATCGTCCGCAAGGGCAATATGGACGCCGCCGATGGCACGCGGGCCGCCCAAGCGATCTCCGATCTGTATGCCGCCAGCCCCGACACCACGTCCGGGGCGCCGCAACAGCCGGCGCCGGGCGGCCCGGCGACCGAAGCTGCGCCGGCGCCCGCTCAGCCCGATCCTGGCCCGGCGGTCGGCGCCGAAGCTCCCGACCCGGGCGGTGATCTCGGCCTGGGCCCGATGCCTCAGATGCCTGACCCGTTGACCGGGCTGGGTATGCCCGGCCAGGACCCGTTCTCGCAACTGGCCTCGGCGCTGCCGGGTGCGTTGGGCTCACTCGGTGGACTGGGAGGCGGTGGCGGTAGCCCGCTGGACAGCCTCGGCGGCCTCGGTGGCGCGCTAGGAAGTGCATTGGGGCCGCTGGCGGGTCTGGCTCAGCAAGGTAGCGATCCGGGTGCCAAGCACGAGCAGGACACCGATACGTCAGAAAAAGACAAGTCTGACAAGGACAAGGCCGACAAGGACAAGGACCACAACGAGACCGAGGACCCGAACAAGGCGCCTGCCCAGCAGCAGAATCAGCCGGGCCAGCCTGCAGACCCGAATCAGCCCGGTACCACGCCGCAGGGTGCCCCGCCGGTGCCAGGTACGCCACCGGCGCCGCCGAGCAGCTCGGTGCAGATCCCTGGTGGGGGAACGGCCACGGCGCGCAATCCTGCGGCGGCGGGCGCGGTCAATGACTACATCGGGGGCAAGCCTCTGGAGCAGGCCTACCGGGACCACGGCCTGACGTTGCCGCCACCGGGCACCCCGGTCACCGAGCCCGTGGACCCCAACCGAATCACCGCCGGCGATGTCGCCGTGCTCAAGGACCGCCTGGAAGCCGCGATCAGCTCGACGAAGGCCTACCACAACGGTCAGGTGGTGCCGCTGTCCACGGTGACCTCGAGCCCGGACTTCCTCGGCTGGATCGACCCCACCGCTCACGCGGTCGGGTCCGCCCCAGCGGCCCCGGCCGCAGCCCCGCCACCGCCCGCCCCGGCGGCGCCGGCGGCCCCGGCGGCCCCGGCGGCCGTCCCGGTCCCGGCGTCGTAGAACGACAAAGAGCCAACAAAGTCGATGACGCCAACCACACTGATACTCGGACCGAACGGAGCGTAGCCAGATGCCCGAGCAGACCGCCGCTCGCACCGCGGCCACGGCAACCGCGATCAGCGACTTCATCGGGGGCAAGCCTCTGGAGCAGGCCTACCGGGACCACGGCCTGACGTTGCCGCCACCGGGCACCCCGGTCACCGAGCCCGTGGACCCCAACCGAATCACCGCCGGCGATGTCGCCGTGCTCAAGGACCGCCTGGAAGCCGCGATCAGCTCGACGAAGGCCTACCACAACGGTCAGGTGGTGCCGCTGTCCACGGTGACCTCGAGCCCGGACTTGCTCGGCTGGACCGACCTGAGTTCGGTGGTGGCACCCCACCGCTGACAACGACCCACATCAGCAAGCAGAATCAATACAAACCGGAAGGAACCACCGTCATGTCTGAGCCACTGCGCATCGAGCCCGATGTTCTTCGCGAAGTCGCCGGCCATCACGACGAGGTGATCGGCCATGTCGAGACCGCCCGCAGTAGGGGCGACGAGATCGCCGCGGCGGTCCAGTCGCTCGGCCCGATCTTCCACGGCTTCAAAAGCGCCGTGACCGGCGAAGTGCTGCCCAGCCGCGAGGACGAGTTGGCGGCACTGTCGGGCCGGCACAGCCGGGCGAGCGACGATCTGAACCGACTGGCCGCCCAGTTCACTGCGGACGACCAGAATGAGGCCGCGCGGCTGCGGCGTGTCGAAGACGCATGACCGCTCCACCGGAGCGCGAATGGTCCGAGTCGCGCGAGTATCAGGCCGCGACCCGCGACGAGACCGTGTGGGCCCGCGTCGCGGGGCGCGGCGAGACCTTGGGTGTCCAGATTGAGCCGGCGGCTATGAGCCGCGACGGCCGGCAGCTGGCCGAGCAGATTCAGGCCTGCGTTGACGCGGCCTTCCTCGAGTCACAGCTTGATCAGCGCCGCACCATGCAGCGTCACGGTGTGGCCAGCGAGCATTATGAATGGATGGCATCGCCCGAGGAGCTTCAGGCGGCCAGGGAACGGTTAGGGAGACTGTAGGCACGTGAAGATCGACGCGCCCGGCCTGGTCATGGCGGCTCAACGCCTCATGACTGCGGTTCAGGCTGTGCAGGGTGCGGGAGTGCCGCACCCTCCGCTCGCTGCCGACTCCGCGTCCGTCGGTGCCGCCGAACGGCTCACGACCACCGCTGGCGAACTCACCACATCCATGGCCGGTCACATCAGCGGCCTGGTCACCTCGTTGGAGGTGCTGACCGGCCTTGCGTTGGGCTTCACTGTCACCGACGAAACCAGCGCTGAGGGCCTGGCTACCCTCAAGCCGACCGGAAATGCCAGCGCGCCAACGGGATTCGCGCCGCCCGCGCCACCTGTTCCTCCGGATTTCCGGCCGCCGTTGCCGCCGCCGGCCGCGCCCATGCCTGAAGCGTTGTCGGCCTCGGTGCACGCCGGCGATCCGTCCGCTGGTGAACCGTTCATCGCGGCGTGGAACAGCGTCGGCACCACAGCGAAAGACACCGCCGATGCGGTGCGGTTCGCGGTTGCGAGCCTGCCGGAGACCCTGGATGCCCCGATGTCGACACCGGCCATCACCGCGCATCTGAACAAGTACGCCGATGGCCTTCAAACCTACGGCGAACGCGCGACCGGGCTTGCCCAGCAAGCCTCGGCGCATGCCGACAACTACATGCAGGCCCGCGAGAACATTCCTTCTCCCCAGGTGTTCACTCAAGCGAAGACGAACATCGCCAACCTGCAACGCGCGAACGCCGCCTCGGGCGGCAAGTACGCGGGCCCTTTGATGCAGGCGCTCGCCGACAAAGGCAAACTCGACCAGAACGCTGTCACCGGATACGGCACCTACCACGCCGCCACCGAAACGGACACCGCCGGCGAGCCTGCTGACGGGACCGATCCGGGCGCAGTTGGCGGCGATCCATCGTTGGCTGGCCTGGGGCCCGACGGTCTACCCACCGATCCGACCACGGCGGCGGCCAGCCCTGAGGATGCCGGCCAGATGGCGTCCATGCTGCCGCAGATGATCCCCACCGTGCTGGGTGCGGTCGGCGGCCTGGCGGGCGGGCTGCTGGGCGGTTTGACCAAGGTTCCGGAAACCTTGATGCAGGCCGGCACACAAGCCGCGAGCGCCGCGGCGCAGGGCTTGGGGCAGCTGGGCCAGAAGATGGACCCGCCGACGGACTCGCCCAACACATCCGATCCTGGTTTGGGTGCCGGCGATCCGAGTGCGGATCTGGGTGGCGGCGGAGGCGATCCGTCGACAAGTCCCGCGGGCGGTGAAGGCACTCCGGATCTTCGCGTCGCCCCCTCCACCGGTGCGCCTCCGACACCGGCATACACCCCTGCCGGTGCAGCCGATGTACCCACGGCAGCAGGCCCCGGGGGTGGAGGAATGTCGGGTATGCCGATGGGCGGCATGCCGATGGGCGGCATGGGTGGCGCCGGGGACAAAGGCAAAGACGGCGAAGCGGGGCGCCGACAGCGCCTGGTCACCCGTGACATCCCGAACACCGAGGACGTCACGGGCCGAACTCAGACCAACCGGCTCGTCGCGGCGTCGACGAGCAACAACGTTGGCCCCGAACCTGATCCGCCGGACGAGCCGCCGACGACGACCCCGCGTGGCACCGTCATCCGCAGAATCAAGACCCGCCCACCAAAGGACCCAGAGTGAGCACGCCCATGTCGTCGGAGTTTGATTACTCGAGCAAGCTGCAAGCCGACTTCCTTGACCTTGCCGACCCTGAAAAGGTCAAGTTCGTCGAGACAGACCTGGACGCAATCTTTGCCGAGCTCCAGCAGCAGGTCGAGGCCATGGAGGGCTTTCGCATTGAGGTGACCGATCAGGATCAACTGGTCCGGTTTGAGCTCGACCGCCAAGGGCGGATGCACAACCTGCAGGTCGCTCCGGACATCGGCAAGATCATGGACAACCTGAAATTCGAGAATTTGCTCAACGGACTGATAGCCGATGGCACGGAGGCGGTTCGCGAAATGTGCGCTGCTGAAGACGACTAGCCACTATCGCTCGAACCGCGAAGGCTCTGCACGCAGCTCACGCTCAGCCGGCCACTGAAGGCCAGTGCGCAGCAGGCACCGGGTACAGGCTCGCCGCCAGCTGTTTCGCTCACCTCGGGTGCCGAGGACAACGGCGCCACAGGATGAAACCCCTGGGCCTCGCGGTCGCGTATCCCGAAGTATCGCATCGGAATGTGCTAGCGGGATAGTTGTATTCGCATGAGTGCGAGGCCGTGTCGCGGAACTGTGAACGATGCCGCGGTGATCACCTCGACCACACATCCGCCGCGAAAAGCGTTGGGGGAGTTGGGAAGGACTCGGCCGGTGAGGGGGGAGGGGTGCCGGCCGAGCCCTTCCGCCTACGCCGGCTTTGAGGCACTTTCCATTTTAGGCCGTGGATCAGTCCGCTCGAGCACTTTCTTTCGCGCCGATGCTGTCGGCGGCCGCGAAAAATTCTGCATAGCCCCCACACCGCAAGATTTAAACTGGGACAAGCTATTTCAGCGTGAATCGAGGACAAAGTGCAGACACTGTTGGCCACTATCCTACGGGGGCTCCTTCGCGAGCCCGAGCCGGAACTGCGGCCCTCTATCGCCGACCTCAGCCCGATGTCCGAAGACAAGGACCGTATCGCTCGCGCCACTCTGGGGTTCGTTGCCGCCGTGCGAGCGGTGAATGAGTCAGATCATGCTGCAGCGCTCCGCGATTGGAATGAACGCCAGGCCGCGTTCACGAGCTGGGCCAGACAGTTGTACCCGGCTGAACAGGCTGATGCGCCCGGGCTTCGCCCGACGCTCGACGACGAGCATGTCTTCGCCGAGATGCGCATTCTCACTCTGTGGCAGGCGCGGCGATCAGATGAGTCGGCACGCAAGGCGCAGGTGATCGCTCAGTGCTGGTCTGCAGTTCAGGACATCGTGGCCGCCGCCGCAGCCAAGCTCCAAACCGCCGACGCGAGCGCACAGATACAGCTCGCCGCTTGCCCGGGGACCGAAGCCGACCGCGTGCAGGTTCGTACATCGAACCAAGGAAATCTGCGGTTGATCCGGGAAAGCGCCGTCGAGCGCATCAATGAGCTGACTCGGCAAGTACTCGATCTCGACGAGTACACCGTGCCCCTGACAATCGAGCAGTGGTGGGCCCGCTGCGGAATCGACTACGCGTGGTGATTCGGCAGCCTCCGCATCCAGATTCGGCACAGCCAGAGCCGCCGCGGTGTGGGCGGACGATCGCGGTAGCACTGGCTGGTCTGGGGCTTCTGGCACTCACGGCTATCGGCCTGAGCATCGTCAGCCTCGCCAAATCTCCAGCGGTCGGGCCGAGCGCGCCTACGACGACGTCGTCACCGAGCACGTCTCCGGGGGTGTCCTCAGAGGCGACTCATGCCCTATGCACGGCGATCGGTCCCCTTATGGCGGAAAAGGACCAGATCGCGAACAGTTGGATCAACGCAGGCCCGGTTGGGACGCCGGCCAGGGACGCAGCGACGCCGAAGTTCGTGGCTGATATGACCAAATCTGTCGCGAGCATCCAACAGATTTTGGACGCGTACTCAACTGCAGATCCTTTCTTGCGCAGATCACTCCAGCGCCAGATTGACGACGATCACCTGCTCGCTGCGGACGTCGGCGCCGGGCCATTCCAGCCGTACGACCAGAACACGTGGTCCGACAGTCAAGCTGCGTACACCGGCGTTCTGACTGTGTGCTCGAACTTGGGTGCTAAGTGGTAGCTCGCACCACGCCGAGTTCGATGGCGACGCGGCAGTGGTCCGCGGTCATCCTGGGTCGAGTCTGGCCGCGAACCGATCCTGAAGTGCTGCAAAGCGCGATCTGATGCGCTGCGTACCAACCGCGGGATAGGCCGCTACACCATGGCAGTGGAAACGAAACACTGCGAAAATTGGAGGTGGAACGGGGTGTACGGAATTCGTTGCCGACAACAATTTAGTGGTGCCACACTACCGAGCGAGCCTTAAGCTGGGTTAATGACCGTAACGCACGGGTATCAGCCGCCGTCAACTTCGGGCGTCCCGGGCCCTCCGCCGGGGCCGCCCTCTTACGGCTGGGCGCCGCCGGAGCCGCCGCGACGTGGTCGGGGGATGGCGGTCGCGCTGAGCGTGGTGGGGCTTCTGGCAATCACGGCTATCGGCCTAAGCATCGTCAGCCTGGCGAAATCGCCAGAGAGCTCGCCGACAGCACCGACGAACAGTGCGTCACCGACGTCGAGCCCGGGAGTCGACACCGCTGCTGCAACTCACAACCTGTGCACCGCGGTTGGCCCTCTGGTGGCCCAAACGGACCAGATCGCCAACACGTGGATGGGCCTGGGCCCAGTTGGGACGCCAGCCCGAGACAGCGGTACCTCCAAGTTTGTAACGGATATGACGGGAGCTGTTGCGCGCATTCAAAAGGTCCTCGACTCACACCCGGATGCGGACCCGTTTCTGCGGCGATCACTTCAGCGGGGCATTGATGACCAACTAATGATTGCCGCCGACGTAAGCACCGGTCCTTTCGAGCCCTACGATCAGAACACTTGGCTTGACCGGCAGTCTTCCTACGCTGGTGTTCTGTCGGTCTGCTCCAAAGCTGGAGTGACGTGGTAGCACGCACTGCGCCCAGCTCAATGCCGACGCGGCAGTGGTCGGCGGTCATTCTCGGTCGAGTATGGCCCCGAACCGATCCTGAAGTACTGCAAGCCCGCTCGGATGCGCTGCGCGCCAAAGGGATAGAGATGCTGCAGGGCGCCGAAGGCCTGCGAGACCTAGCTCAGCGCACTGCCGCTAACGAATCCGGCCAGTTCGTAAACGCTTTCTGCGATAAGCAGTACCAATTGGCGGCCATCGCAACACATCAGGCAGACGACGGGTACTTTCCGATGTCACGGGCGTGGGCAGAGGCCGCGAACCTCGTGTACGGGTTGCGCGAAGACTTAGACGAGATCGATCGTCAGGCTGAGGAAGACATCCAGCAACTGGAACAGTCGCCGGGGCCCAAGGCAGTGATCATGGCACGGATTTTCGAGCGAGTTGCTGAAGCATCCGCGGCTGCCGATGCCAAGTCGGCCGCCACAATGGCCGCGGTGGCCGGCGTGACAAATATGTTCTCGTCTGTAAATCCGACCGTCACCGATCCCGGCAGCCTCGCCGGCGATCCTGGCGCCGTGGCCACAGGATTCGGCAGTGGAACCCACAGTGGAATCAGCCAAGGGTTCGGTGGTGGCGGTGGGCGCGGACCAGGCAACTTCCCACTTTCTCCCGCACTTGGCGGCCCACCAAACCCGGCGCACCAAACCAGCAAGACCGGGTCTGATTTGTCGGGGTCCGGCGACGCACTGGACAAGTCCGGCGGCACTGTGAAGCCCGCCGGGAACGGAACTAACACCGGGGGCGATAACGCCGCCGGTGGGACGCCTGCCAACGACTTAGCGGGTGGTGGCAAAGAGGGCGGCGGCCCGCACCAGGCCGGGCGTACCTTAAACGACCTGGATGCGGGTGGGCCTTCCCCAATCGGCACCTCGACGCCGCCGGTAATGCCGGCGTCTTCGAGCAACGGTAGTGGTTTTAGCCCACCGACTGGTGGCGGTTTCAAGCTGCCTTCGAGCGGCGGCATGGGTGGTGGCGGTGGCGGTATGCCTGCTGGTCTGGGTAGTGGTTTTCCGCAGGGGTTGCCGTCTGGGTTAGGCGGGCCTGGTTCGATGGCTCCGCCTCCGGCGCCGTCGGCTGCGCCACCGCCGTTGTCGACTGACTTTTCGAAGGGATTCGGGGCGGGCTTGGGTTCGGCGTCCGCGGGTGCTCCGCCTCCTGCCGCGTTCGCGCCGGTGCAGCCGCCGCCTCCTCCGCCTGGGGCGGGTGCTCCGGCGGGGGCGATGCCGACTGGGCCCGCTCCGGTTGCTGCGGCTGCCGGGGCACCGGTGTCGGCGCCGGCCTCGGCTCCTGTGTCCACGCCCGCGCCGTCTGGGCCCGTTGGCGGCGGAGCTATGCCTTCGGCGCCGATGGGTCCGTTGCCGCCGTTCGGATCCGATATTCCGCGCAACGCTCCGGGGGCGGCGGGGCCGACGGTCGCGCCGGCGTCGGGCGCTCCGAGTGCCCCAGTGCCTGCTGGCGGTGGCAGCACGGTCAGCGGTCCGGTGGCGCCACCGGTTCCTCCGGGCGTGGTCGGTTCTGGTGTGGGTGCGTCCGCGGGTGCGGCTGCCGAGGGTATCCGGTCGTCACTGCCGGATCCGTTGCTGGAGTCGGCGACCAGGACTCTGCAGCAGCTGCTGCATGATTCGAAGCTCTACCCGTTTATGGACTGGGCCGTGGGTGTCTTCAAGACGCGGTCTGGTGTCGAGACGATCATCAACAACGGGGATGGTCTGGGGTACATCCCCGCCGACATGTTTGTTCCTCGGTCGGCGCGGATGCTGTTCGCCGATGATGCGTTGCCACAGGACTTTCGGTCGAAGTGGTTTGCTTGGGCGAACCCCGCTGAGCCAATCATCGCCTATGCGAAGGTGTGTGCCGAGGTTGATCCGGCAGTTGAGTTGTGGGCGTTGGCCGTGTCGACGGGTATTGGTGGCTCGGTGATGCCGGCCCGTGCGGCCGGGGTTCCGCATTTCGATGAGGTGACGCGGTTTGATTCCACGCCACTTGCCGACATGGCGCCGTCGTCGCAGCTGGACGGGGCGCATATGCACCGGTTGGAGACCGTGGACCCGGCGGCGTACGCGCAGCTGACCGGCGTGGGCGATGGCCCGCGTCCCGGTCAATCGAAGGCGTGGGTGGACACTGAGGTGGCCGTGCGCACCGTTTTGGAACGCGCGAGCCTGGTGCGCGAGCTGGCGGTGCCACCGGTGATCCGGGAGATCATGGCCACGCTCAAAGACGGTGTGAAGCCTCGCCCCCAAACGTGGGAGACGTTGCGCGAGGCCATGATTCCCATACTCGGCGCCGGCGGTGGTCTGCGTCCCGGGTTTGGTGTCGATGATGCGCCGGCGTCAGCGTTCGTGCGGGCGAGCCATGACCTGACCCGGCTGTGCGAGCTGCTGCTGCTGTGGGAGCACGGGGATGTGAAGCTCACAGAGTTGGCGTATTTGACGAAGACGATCAACAGCACACCGCAGGTGTGAGTTAAGAGGGGGTAGAAGAATGGCTCCGGTCATTAAGGTGGACGCGCAGACGATGCTGAACGCGGGGGGCACGTCTGCGGCGACGGCGATTCAGATGGCCACACCGGCCGCGGGGGGCTTGCCGAAGATCACGCCTGGATCGCCCGTCGATGGTGTGTTGATGGCCGTATCAGCAGAAGACGCTGTCGTTTCTCATGCCTTGGCTTCTGTGTTCGTCGGGCAGGGGCCCGAGGTTCAGACCGCCACGACTGACGGCGTGATGCGGTTTCAGAATCAGGACGGGCAGAACCAGCAGCTGCTGCGGCAGGTAGCTGACGAGGCGAAGGCACAGGGCGCGACCTACACGGTCTAAAAGGCTGGCGGAGTGCACGATTGGCGTGTTCGCCTCGTGTGTCGACGGCCTGAAAACTAGTGCAGATGCCGCCCCGTGGCGGCTTTAAGGTGGAATGGTGACCACGCATCCGTTTGTCCCGCCGCGCGATCCGGTTCTTCCGCCGAAAACAGGTGGCGGAAAGATCAGCCTCGATCCTCCGATCGTGGCGCCGAAACCGCCGCCGCGCAGCATCTGGGGGATCGTTCTCCCGATCGCGCTGATCCTCGGCATCGTTGGCTTGATTGCGGTGATGTACGCCTCGGGCGCAAAGCAATTGGCCGGCGGTGTGGGCCTGTTCGGCGGTATGGCCGGTTTGAGCCTGATCGGCATGCTGGTTCGTGGCCGCGGCGCGGGCAAGAAGATGTCGTGGGGTGAACTGACGGCGGCGCGCCGCAAATGGTTCGCCCGTCAGGATGACATCCGCGACGAGGTGGACGTGCAGCGGCGGTTGCAGTGGGAGCACCGCCGCCATTTCCATTGGGACCCAGCGGATTTGCTAGGGATCGCGGGCACTCCACGGATGTGGGACCGGGATCGTTCGTCGGATCAGTTCTCGGTGGTGCGGGTCGGCCTGGGCAAGGTGAAGCTGGCGATGACGCTGGAAAAGCCATCGGTGGCGCCGGCGGAGGACTTGGAGCCCGCGACCGGTCACGCCCTGCGCAAGTTCTTCAACGCCCAGGAATACATCGATGACATGCCAAAGGTGGTGTGGCTGCAGCGTTTTGCTGGGTTGTCCATCGT
This sequence comes from Mycobacterium sp. SMC-17, assembly GCF_045310915.1. Lineage (NCBI taxonomy): Bacteria > Bacillati > Actinomycetota > Actinomycetes > Mycobacteriales > Mycobacteriaceae > Mycobacterium > Mycobacterium sp. SMC-17. The sequence goes on from NZ_JBJIAK010000053.1 coordinate 19,965, forward strand.
CGGCGATGTGGAGCAGGCTCGCAGTTTGGCGCGCGCGATGATCTGCCAGTTGGCGGCCTTTCACAACCCCGCGGATTTGCAGTTGATGATCGTCAGTTCGGCGCCGACAGAGTGGGAATGGGCCAAATGGCTTCCGCATACGCAGCACGCCACCATGCGCGATGGCTGCGGTGAGCGGCGAATGTTGTTCACGTCTCCGGCTGAGTTGGAAGCGTTCCTCGACGAGGCCGGCGAGGGTAACCGTGAGGCGTGGCGCGCGCCGTCGAGCGGGCTGAGTGCGCCGAACCTGCCGTTGCGGGTGATCATTGATGACGGGTGTGGATCGCCTGAGGAATGGGCTGGTCTGACCGGTGCGAACGGCTATACCGGTGACTGCTTTATCCGGCTGGCCGCGAGCACCCCGCCGCGGCCAAACATGCCAAATAGCCGGTACTGGTTGGGATTTTCCCCAGATGCGACGTTTTACATCCGGGACGGGGTGCTGCGGCGCCCGCCGGTTCCGCCGGCGTTCGCCGGGGTGGGGCACGAGGGCAGCGCCGAGCTGTACAGCGACAACACGGCGAAGTCGGATGAGCTGAACGTGAACGAATCCTTCTACGCGGTGGCTGATCAGCTCAGCGTTGAGGATGCCGAGTTGTTCGCTCTGTCGCTGGCCGGTTGGCGTCCTCAGTCGTCGGGGGCGGCGGTATCGACCGCTGATGATTCCGATGCCCGAACGGTGCTGGACGTTTTGGGGATTTCCGATCCCCGTGATCTGGACACTGACCGTCTGTGGGCGGCGACACGGTCGGCGCTGGGTACCAATCCCGCGTGGAAGAAGTTTCCGGTGGGGGTGTACGCCGATACCGGTGAAGTCGCGGAAATCAACCTGCGCGAAGGCGCCCAGGGCGGCATGGGCATGCACGGCCTGTTCATCGGTACCACGGGCGCGGGTAAGTCCGAGGGCATCATCTCCATGGTGTCGGGTTTGGCGCTGACGCATAGCCCTGAGGTCGCCAACTTCGTGTTCACCGACTTCAAGCTCAAGTCCGCCGCCGGCGTACTCGAGAAGTTCCCTCACTGCCTGGCCGCGATCAGCAACCTGGCTGAGGAAAAGCACTTGATCGGCCGGTTTTACGATGCGCTCGACGGTGAGCTTGATCGCCGGGGCGCCGCGATTGCCGACCTGGACGATGTCCCCGATATCACCACGTACAACCAGCGGCGACTCACCGATCCGTCGTTGCCGCCGATTCCGGCGTTGTGGGTGATCACCGACGAATACAACGAGGTCCTCCGAGACCCGATCTACGGGCCGAAGTTTGCCCGTCTCTATGAGCGGGTGGCCAGCCAGGGTCGTTCATTGCACATCGATCTGCTGCTAGTGGGCCAGCTCAAGGACACCCAGAAGCTCCGCGGAACAGCCAAGCTGCTGGGGTACGCGATCGCGGCCCGTACCGGTGTCGAAGAAGAATCGCGGGCGGCGATCGGCACGCCGCTGGCCGCGCATATCGCCGCCTCGGGCGAGGAGGGCACCGCATACCTGCGGGTGGGGTTGAAGCAGGCCCGCAAGTTCAAGTACTTCTTCAGTTCCGGGGACTGGGCACCGCAGACCGAATCGCTGCGCGGTGCGGGGTCGGTCAAGGCCAGCGCGGAGTTCGCGCCGCGGGAGTTCGATGCGCTGCCGGCCTCGGACATCGACGGTCGCGTGGCCTCGGTGATCGTCGACGAGGTCGATCCGGCCGACGTGGTGGTGCCCGAGAAGGTCGGCAAGCTCGTCAACTTGGTGACCGATTCGCTCCAAAAGGCTACGGCCACAAAGGATCGCGCGCCGCGCACGTTCTGGCTGCCACCACTGAAGGACCCGACTCCTGCCGATGAGCTGGTGGCGCGCTGGCGTGGCCGCCCGTGGTACGTCGATTACGGCAACAATCCGGGCCTGGTGTTCCCGGTGGCCCTGGCGGATTACCCGCGCGACGCCGAGCAGCGGGCGCACGCATTGGATCTGCTGGGCAACAACGCGTTGATCGTGTGCAAGGCGCGCCGGGGTGCGACGACGGCTGTCCGGACGTTGGTGACGACGGCGAGCCTGCTGTACAAGCCCGAGCGGGTGCAGTTCTACGCGATTGCCGCGAGCGGCCCGGAGTTGACCCGGTTGTCGGGATTGCCGCATGTGGCGGCGGCGGTGAACAACACTGACGCCGAGGGCGTGGCCCGGGTGGTCAGCGCGGTGGAGACCATCGTGGCCGAACGCGACCGGGCGTTCAATCTGCGCGGGTTGGACATGGGCCAGGTCCGTTCGGCCAAGTTCGGCCCGAACCCGCGCGATATCGGCATCGCCGGCGGCGACATCGTGCTGATCGTGGACGGCTGGAAGAACTTCACTGAGGCGCACCCGAAGCTGGAACAGCGCGTGCTGGCGCTGTTGCGTTCACGCGGCTATGGCGTGCAGGTGGTCATCACCCACACGAGCTCGCTGTCGGGGTTGCATTCGTCCTTGAAGTCGGAGATCGGTGTGCGCCTGGAGATGAAGCTGTCCAGCGAGCACGAGACCGAGGTCAAGCGCAATCCCGCCGACCCGGACCGTAACCCGGCGCGGGAGGTGCCCGATGTCCCGGGCCGCGGGCTGACCCCGACCGGCCATCACCTGCTGGTCGGGTGGCCAAGCCTGGCCCACCCGCCGCGGCGGGAGGGCGCCGGGTGGGTCGCCGACGCGCAGTCGGCCCCCGTTGAAGGGGACGAGTTGGCCGCGGTGGTGCGCGATGTGTCCGGCGCGGGCTTTGGTGCGTCGATGGCACGGCTGCCCGACATGGTCACCATGGTTGAGGTGCTCGACAAGGTGCAGGCCGGCCCTGTGTTGGAGCGCGGTGTGGTGCCGTTTGGCTTGGGCGAATCGAACCTCGGGCCCGCGACCCTCGACTTTGCGATCGACCCGCACGTGGTGGCGGTGGGTCTGGGTGGCTGCGGACTCACCACGTTCGTTCGGGCTGTGGTCACGGGCATCATGTCCCGGTATCCGGCCAGGGAAGCGGGCATCATCATGTTCGACCCGCCCCGCACTTCGGTCGGCGTGGTGCCCGGTAGCGCGGCCGATGAGGCAGCGGGCAGGAAGTACCTGGGGGCGTATCAGTCCTCGCGCGACGGGATTGCCGCGACGGTGACGCAGTTGTGCGCGATGCTCGAGTCGCGCCGGCCACCGCCGGGGACTTCCCAGGAGGACCTGCTGACCAAGCGGTTCTGGAGTGGCCCGGAAATCTTCGTGGTGATCGACGGCATCACCTCGTGGCCGACGGCGCAGAACCCGCTGGCGTCGCTGGCCCAGTACGTCGAGGAGGCTCGTGACCTGGGCCTGCACATCATCGCTACCGCTGATATCCGCCAGTTCGGCTATCAGTCGCAGGCCGGTGTGCTGAGCAAGATGATGGGGATGCAGACCCCGGTGCTCATCATGAACGGGCACCGCACCTATGGCCAGATCGTTCCGGGGGTGTTCGCGGAGACTCAACGGGTTGGCAAGGGCCTGCTGCAGACCCGCAGCGGTGCCGAAGGTGTGCTGGTGGGCTGGACAGAAGCCCCGCAGCAGATGGTTCGGCGGTAGCGAAAAACTCGTGCAGAGAGCACCGCGGAAGCGAATTAGACTACTGGTAGGACGTTGGTGTATGTAACCCGACCGGGGAGGAAAAGATTATGGGTGTGCCCTTGCTGATGGATGCGCCGGTTGTCGCGATGGCGGCCGGCCAGGAAGCGGCTGGCGCTGGCACGATGGCCGCGACGATGGGCGGTGTGGCGCCGATGGTGACCACTGTGTTGCCCCCGGGTGCGGACGATGCGTCGATCGCGGCCGCAGCGGCGCACGTGGCTCGCGGTGTGGAGACGGCTGCGGTGCTCGAGGCGCTGTCGGCGATCCGGGGCCTGTTCAGTGCGACGGTGGGGTCCAACGGCGCGGCGATGGCCGCCGTGGACACCATTGACACCGCGCTTTTGTCCATCTAGCCCGGACAGCGGCTCACTCTATGGGAGCGTTCGGCGACGCCGCGATCTACCCACCGGAAGTCACCTACCAGATCATGGCGACCGGCGATCAAGGCGCCAGTTTGCTTGATGCCGCGGCGGGACATCAGACGGTCGCGGACATGTTGATCGCCGAGATGACCGCCATGGGCTTGAACACCACGTCGACGGCAATGGTCGCGTGGCAGGGCGTCGGCGGGGCGGCGATGGAGATGACCGCCGGTCAGTTCATCGCGATGTGCGAGGCGGTCTCGGCGTGGTGCCAGCAGGGCAGCTTGGAGGCCGCGGCCGTGGCCGAAGCGCACGGCATGGCGCTCGCGCAGATGGTCCCCGCCGAGGTGTGTCTGGAGAATCGCGCTGAGCTGGCGACGTTGGTGGCCACCAATTTTCTGGGTGTCAACACACCCGCGATTGGGGTCAATCAAGCCACCTACACCGGCTATTGGATCACCAATGCCACGGCGCGGTCGGCGTACGGCGCCGTGGTGACGGCGTCGAACATCAGCACGGCGACACCGGCTCCGTTCGCGCCGATGGTCACCAACCCGGCCGGCCCGGCGGAAGCGGTCGCTGAGGCCGCCGCCCGGGACACCGGGCACGCGGTCACGGCCAGTTCGAAGTCCGTGACGCAGGCCGCCGAGATGCCGGCCAAAGGCACCGAGAACATGGGCAGTTCGATGGCCGGCCAGCTCGGCGGCATCGTCGGTCAGCTGGGATCGGGTTTCGGGCAGATCACGCAGATGGGTGGTCAGCTGCCGCAGATGGCGGGGCAGGCGCCGCAGATGTTCCAGGGGCTGCTCGGGCCGTTGATGCAAGGCATGGGCGCACCCGGTGCGGCGAGCTTGGCACCGGAGGCGGCCGGAGCGATTGCCCCGGTGTCCTCGGTCGGTGGCTTGGGCGGGCTCAGTAGCGCCTTGGGTGGCGGCGCCGGGGGTGGCGGCGGTGGTCTGACGACCGGAACCTCGGCGTTGTCAAGCTCGTTCGTGCGCCCCGCCGGCAGTTTCAGTACGCCCAATTCGCCGACCCTGCCGGGTGGCTGGCAGAGCGGCGCTGGTGGCGGTGATGCCAGCGCGGCGCGCGCCGGCGGGCCGGGCGGCCCTGGCGGCGGCGGTCTGTATGGCGCGCCTCCGGCATCGATGGCGGGCGCCGGCGGCTCGGCGCAATCCGAACAGAAGGCGGGCCGCACCATGCAGGTGACGTCCCGGGGGGCGAACAGGGGGGAGAGGCAAAGCATCTGATGCGCCAAATTTAGTGTCCGGAGCACTCCGCGGCCGAAATAAAATGAAAAGACCACAAGCACAACACACTTCAAGGGAGAACCCCGAATGTCCCGTTTCACAATTGACCACCAGCAGACTGACACCCTGGCTGGGTCGATGGATGATGTGTCGCACCGGATCGTCGACCTGATGAGCCGCTACAACGAAGCGATCCAGAACATGCAGGCCAGTCAGCACCTGGTCGGCGACGCCGGCTCCCAGAACGTGCTGACTGCTCAGGACGTCACCGATGCGCAGAACAAGGTCCAGAACCGGTTCAAGCAGATCAACGACGTGCTGCGCAAGGTCGGCGCGGACACCGCGCACACCGACTCCGACGCGCACGCTGCCCTGCAGCAGGTCGCCGGCAGCATCTCGTTCCAGTCCTGAATCCGATCCGCACCCGAAACTCTTTGAAAGGCAACACAATATGATTATCGCCGACCAGGGTGGCATCCTCGATGGTGTCTCCAGCGTTCAGAACTTCAGCGGTGAACTCGAAGGCCTGCACCAGGAGGCCACTCACCTGCTCCAGTCCTCGAAGGCATACTTCGACAGCAAGCACGCCGGTGACTCCTACACCGAGGTTCAGAACCTGATCAACCAGGCCGTCGACGACTGCAAGCAGGTCATGCTTCGGCATGGTGACGCGCTGGACACCGCCGGCCAGAACTTCAACAACACCGACATCCAGGGTGCTGGCAGCTTCCACGGCGTCTGACCGTTCCGCAAGCACCACATAAGAAAGAAAAAGGAGGGCCTGCTTCGGCGGCCCTCCTTTTTCGCAGTGAATCGTGAAGGGGGCCAAGCATGTTGACGACGACGGTCAACCAGCTGTGGGTGCTGCAAGCGCTGTGTGGCGCCGAGACGATGCCCGTCGGCCTGGGCCACCTGAAGCCCTACATTCCCTCGGTGCACTCGGACATGATGGTGGATACCACCGCTGGTTCGGTGCCCCTCACGGCCACAGCGGAATACGACTGCCTGCGCAGGACGACGCCGCCGGTGATCGATGCCAACGGCCGCGTCGACGATGTGGTGCGGGACTGGATGACGGTGCTCAGCCGGCCGGATCGCGAAGTGATACTCGCGATCCGCATCCCCAATGAACCGGCGACTGAGACCTACGGGCCGACCGTATCTGAACGGACCATGGTGATCTGCCGGCATCAGAACCGGTACCTGGCGATGGCGGCCCGCAGTGGCGACGAAATTGTCATCGGCGGGGTCGGCGAGTCGCAGAGCCTGGACGGGCAGACAGCGTTGATGACTCGGATGCTGCTGCCCGCGTTCGGCTATTGTCCGCCAGCGGACATCGATGGCATCAATGTCCCCAAAGCGGCTCTGATGCAGGCGATTCAAGCGAGCGCGGGGGCCGGTGCCGCGGGTATCACGGCGGCACTGAAGTCGGTCGGGCTCAGCCCGTGGGACGCCCAGGTTGTCACTGCCGCCACCCAGCTCGACGATTCGGCCATGGCCGTGGTGACCATCTTGGATCGTGGCGCGCAGCTGCGCGCACATGAGCGGGTGTTGACGGTGGCCGATACCGAATACGGCCGCGTCACGTTTGTCACCAAGCCCGGCGCTGACGGCACCGAGTGGATGAGTATCTGGCCGACGACAGAGGCGAGCTTGGAGCAGGACCTAGCTGAATTCCTGGCCGTGGGCCAACTAGTGTAAGAGGGGCTGGCCGGGGGAGGCCGGATAGCTGTCGAGGGTGGGAGAAATAGTGCAGATAAGGCCCTTTGGGCGCCGGTAGTGTACTGACTATGGCGTTGAATCTCGCGAGCCGACTGCAAGTTACGGCGCACTATTTTTGGAACCGCCGCAACGCGGCGGCACTGTCTCACCACGGTGTGCGACTGGACTACGACCCCGAGCAGCGCCGCATCTCTGCAGCCATCCTCGGGGCGGTCCTGCTTCTGATCGCGATCGCCTTGTCGGCACTGATGGGCTACATCAAACCCGCCGGCCAGGTGGGCAGCTCACCGATCCTGGCCGACCGGGACAGTCCCCAGATCTATGTGCTGGTCGACGGCAAGCTGCACCGGGCACTGAACTTGGTGAGCGCGCAGCTGATTTCTGGTCAACACGTCCAACCCACGTTCGTCAAAGCCGACGAGCTGGCCAAGTACCCCTTGGGCCCGCAGGTTGGAATCGTCGGCGCCCCAACGGCAATGCCCATCCGCACCGGGATGGAGTCAGCTTGGGCCGTGTGCGACACCGCACCGGCGGCCACCGCGACAACCTCTGCCGGGCACGCCCCGATCGTCACCGGCATTGCCGGTCCGGTCACCCTGGGCGACCGCAGCCAGCCGCTCAAGATGCCCAATGCCGTGCTGGCCAAGCACGGCGACACGACGTTCGTGGTCTGGGATGGCCACCGCTCGGACATCGACTTGAATAACAAGGCGGTGGCTTTGGCCCTGGGTGTGGATTCGGCTGCCCCGCAACCGGTTCCGATGTCCACGGCACTATATGACGCGATCCCGGCGACCGACCCGCTGATCGTCCCGGCCATTCCGGGCGCCGGCCAGCCGTCACCGTGGAACTTGGGCAATGGTGTCGTGATCGGCTCGGTCCTGTCCGAGCGGGATCTACAAAGCAAGGAAGAGCTGTACTACGTCTTGCTGCCCAATGGGGTGCAACGAGTTTCGACGTTCGTTGCTTCACTTCTGCGCTCTGCCAACTCGTTTGGGGACACTGCCCCTGTGGCTGTCAGCCCTGACAAGCTCGCCGCGGTGCCGGTCGTCAACAGCCTTCCGGTGTCCTACTACCCGCCGACGCGGCTGCATCTGGTGGACACCACCGTCGACGGTACGACCTGCCTGGCCTGGTCCAAGAGCAACGGCGATACGGCGGCCTCGGTGCAGGTGCTGTCCGGGCAGGGTCTGCCGATTCCGCCGTCGCAGGACGGGCGGGTTCAGCCACTGGTCAAAGACAGTGGCGATGGCCTGGCCGCGGTTGAGGCCGACCAGGTGTACATCGCGCCGGGTTCGACCAACCTGGTCATGACGACCAATGCTGATCCCGCGTCGGTGAGCCGTGACGCGATGTGGTGGGTCTCCGATGACGGTGTGCGCTATGGCGTCGCCCTGGAGGACAGCACGCTCAAGCCTTTGGGCATCACTACCGCCTCGGCGGGCCGCGCGCCGTGGTCGCTGATCCGGACCTTCGCCGCTGGCCCGGCGCTGTCTGCCGCCGATGCCGCCACCCAGCACGGGGGAGCTGTTGGCGCGGACGGGCCGGTTGCCGTGCTGCCCACGAAAAGCGCTTCGGCACAAGGACATTAGCGATGTCGAGGGTTGGAAAATTTGTGCAGATACCAGCCAAAACCGTTGATAGGATTTGAATATGACTGAGCGTCACGACGATTTGTACGACGACGAGAACACACCCGCCGACCCTGCGGGGGCGCCGGTCACCCCGCCCACCCCGCTCGATGGCAGCTGGGGCGAGCGGTTTCGTGCCAAGCATGGCCTTCACCAGGCCGATGCCGAGCCCGCGGACGAGCTCACCTCGGTCGTACCGCCGTCCGCGCTGCCGGCGTGGGCCCGCCGCGACCCAGGAGCCGATGTCGCGCCGCCGCCGGCCGCCGGCGAAACGCCGGCCGATACCTCCGGCGAGGCCACCACGCCGCAGGCGCCGTGGCCGGCCAACTATCAGCAGCCGCCGCTTTACGGCCTGCGCCCCGGCCCCCCACCGCCGCCCCGGGGGGATCAACCGACACAGAACCTGGGGCAGTTGTTCCCGCCGCAGGGTCCCCCGCAGTGGGATGCGCAGCAGGACAGCGGTTCTCGGCCCGTGCCGCAGCAGCCGACCTACCCGCCGCAGCCGCCGCAAGGACCGCCGCAGCACTACGCGCAAGAGCAGTTCGCGCCGCAGCAGTACGCGCAAGAGCAGTTCGCGCCGCAGCAGCACTACGCGCCGCACGGTGCTCAGCCGCCGGTCCCTCAGCAGCAGCCCGCGGCCGCACCTCAACAGTCCGGCGGTGCGCAGGGCTCGGCCGCCAAGTACAACTACTCGGACTCGATTCGCCGCGAGGAGATGGTGCCCGAGCGGCGCGTGCCGCCCAAGCGGGGCTGGCGTCACGCGGTGTACATGGTGACCCGGATCAACTTGGGCCAGTCCGCGGACGAGCGTTATGAATCCGAGCTGGAAGCCAAGACTCGCTCCCTGCTGCGCGGCAAGTACCGCATCGGCGTGTTGGGCAAAGGTGGTGTCGGCAAGAGCACCAACGCCGCGATGGTCGGCTCGCTGCTGGCCGAGTACCGCCAAGACGATCGGGTGATCGCCATCGACGCGGACACCGCTTTCGGCAAGCTGGGCCCCCGGATCGACCCCAAGGCCAGCAACTCGTACTGGGAGGTGGCCGCCGACAAGCGGTTGGACAGCTTCTCGGACATTCGCAGCCGGGTGGGCAGTAACGCCTCGGGCCTGTTCGTGCTGGTCGGGGAGAAGGCCACCGCCCGCCGCCGTGTGCTGGATTCAAAGATCTATAACGAAGCAGTCGAGCAACTCGACCGGCATTTCAGTCTGTCGATCATCGACTGCGGTTCGACGATGGATTCCGAGGTGACCAGGAATGTGCTGCGCACCCTTGACGCGCTGATCGTGGTGACCTCCCCGTGGTTTGACGGGGCGTCCGCGGCCGGGGACACCTTGGAGTGGCTGGCCAACAACGGCTACACCGGGCTGTTGCAGCGCACGGTGATCATCATCAATGACAGCGATGGTCATGTCAGCAAGAAGGACCTCGAGCACCTCAAGGACCAGTTCGCCAGACACGGCCAGAAAGTGTTCGTGATGCCTTTCGACGAGCACGTGCGCCCGGGCGGCGTGATCGACATGCGTGACGGGGTCAGCAAGCGGACGCGCCGCCGGGTGCTCGAGGTGTGCGCAGCCCTGGCCGAGCATTTCGCGGCCACCACCGACGCACCGCGGCAGGTGCGTCGATGACTGCCACTGCCGATCGGCTGACCGCCACTGGCACGCAGGCTCAGACGCCGTCGTCGAGTCGGGTGCGGTTCCTGGTCGGTGAGGACCATTTGATCGACCTGTTCTTGCCGGCGGCGGTGCCGTTGAGTCGGCTGGCGGACCCAGTTGTCAAGACGGTCAACCGGATCCTGTTGGGCCGCAGCCAATCCGAGCTGCCGGCGGGCAGTTACGTGTTCGCCCGCGCGGCGGGGATGACGCTGCTGCCGGGCAACCTGTCGCTGGCTCAGCAGGGCATTACTGACGGCGACCTTCTGGCGCTCATTCCCGCAAAGTCGGCGCAGCGCTACGAGCCGAATGTCGAGAACGTGTCCGCGGCGCTGTCCAAATACGCCAAGGCGCATTTCCCGGCGGTGTCGTTGACCGATGCTCGCCGGACCGCGGTGGCGCTGACGTTGGTCGCTCTGGCCATCGCCAGTGTGCTGTTGTGGCGGCTGCGGTGGGCATCGGACTTCAACTGGCTGGTGCCGGCATTGTTCGGTGGGGCAGCGCTGGGGTTGGCGGCCGCCTCGATGCTGACCGGCCGCTTGGGTGCCGAGCGGTTTGTCACCTCGGCACTGACGTGGGCGAGCGTGACCGCCCTGGTCGCCACGGCGGCGACCGCACCACCTGCTACCCACCCCGGCGCACCCCACGCCTTCCTGGCCGCGGTGGTCGCCTTGGCGAGCGCGTTGGGGATCGCCCGGTTCACCGGCCGCAACTGGGTTCCCGCGGTCGCGGTGGTAACGGTGTCGACGGCGGTCATCGGGGCCTCGGTGGCCCGGATGTTCTTCACGGTGCCCGGTCAGCGGATCGCCGTGGTGGTGCTGGTCGCAGCGCTGCTGATCAGTATCGCCGCCCCACCGATCGGACGCATGCTGGCCAAGGTGCCGCAGCAGTCGTTCGACTCGATCACCGGCAAGGACATCTTCTACCGCAACCCCGGCGACGAGGAAGACACCATCTCCCCGGTCGAGGACAGCGACAAGGACATCACCCTGCGCGGCCCCGCCTTGGCCGAGGTCGCCAACCGATCCAACCGCGTGCTGTCCGGGATCACCCTGGGCACGGCGCTGGTCGAACTCGCCGCCACCTGGTGCGCCATCCACCCCGGTGTCGGAACCCAGTGGACCTTCGTGGCGCTGGCTGCCACGGTCGCGCTGACCATCATCTCGCGGGCCCGCGCGTTCCGGGACCGCCGCCACGCGACGATCACGGTCAGTGGAGCGGCACTGTCGTTGTTCGCCATCCCCGCGCACTACGGCCTGGCCGCGCCCGCCGGATCGACCTGGCCGGCGCTGGCCTCGTGCGCGGCGCTGATTGGTATCGCCCTGCTGGCGCTGGTGGCGGGTGCGGTCGTCCCGGCGCGGTCGTTCTCGGCGCCGGTACGCGAGCTGGCCGAGTACATCGAGTACGTCGCCATCACCGTGATCATCGTCTTCGCCGGGTGGACCATCGACCTGCTGCATTTCGCGAGGTACCACTGATGTCGATCAAACACATCGGCGCCGCGGTGGGCGCGGCCGCTCTACTGTCGGCCAATGTGATGGCGCCCCCGATGGCCTTGGCGATCACACCGCCGGTCATCGACCCCGCTGCGTTGCCTCCGGCGGAGACGCCCGGACCGACCACCCCGGTGCGCCAAACCCAGGCCTGCATCGTTCCGGCGGTCATCGCCGACCCCGACGTCACCCAGCCGGCCCCCGGCAACACGATGCTCAACATCAAGCAGGCCTGGCAGTACTCCACCGGCGCCGGCGTGGCGGTGGCGATCATCGACACCGGTGTGACACCCAATCCGCGATTCCCGGCGCTGTATGCCGGCGGCGACTATGTGCAAGGCCTGCCCAATGGAGGCCTGAGCGACTGCGACAACCACGGCACCGTGGTGGCCAGCATCATCGGCGCGGCCCCCTCCAACCCGGCCGACCGGCCCCCGACCAAACCCGCCGGTGTGCCCCCGCCCCCGCCCCCGGCCGCGGTACCGGCGAACCCGGCCCCGACCAGCGCGCCGCCGCCACCACCGAAGCCGTCGACGGTCACGGTGACCGCGCCACCCCCACCGGCACCGCCCCCACCGCCCCCGCCGACCGGTGATGCCCCGGCCGCCGGCGGGGCCGACGCGAACTGCCAGCCTCCGCTGTGCGCGCCGCTGGTTCCCGGACCGCCGCCCGGCGCCCCAGATGGCGTCGTCGGCGTGGCGCCCGATGCCACCTTGATCTCGATTCGACAGTCATCGACCGCCTTCAGCCCCGAAGGGCCCGGTGATCAGGACGAGGTGCACCACAAAGCCGGCGACGTGGTGTCGCTGGCCAAAGCGATCCGCACCGCCGCCGATCTGGGTGCCAAGGTGATCAACGTGTCCCTGGCGGCCTGCATCAACGCCATGGTCCCGGTCGATCAGGCCGCATTGGGCGCCGCCGTGCGGTACGCCGCGGTGGACAAGGACGCGGTGATCGTGGCCGCGGCCGGCAACCGCAACGATCCACATCAGCGGGATTGTGGCCAGAACCCTGCCTACAACGCGCTGAACACCAAGGACCCGCGGGACTGGGACGGCGTGCACACCATCGTCAGCCCCGCCGAGTTCTCCGACTATGTGCTCTCGGTGGGGGCGGTGACCCCTGAAGGGGTCCCGATGCCCGACTCGATCAACGGGCCCTGGGTGGGCGTGGCCGCACCCGGCTTGCGCATCATGGGGCTGTCCAGCACCAACGGCGCACCCATCAACGCCTCGCCGGCGGACCCGGGCAACGGCAACGGCATCTGGGGGACCAGTTTCTCGGCCGCCTACGTGTCGGGAATCGCCGCACTGGTACGGGCGAAATACCCGCAGCTGACGGCCCATCAGGTGATTCGCCGCATCATGGAGACCGCACACAATCCGGCGCACGGGGTGGACAACCAGGTCGGCTACGGCGTCGTCGACGCGGTGGCCGCATTGACCTGGGATGTGCCCCCGGGCGATCCGCGGCCGGTCGAGCATCTGAGCACCGCTCTGCACATCCCGCCGCCCAAACCTGGACCGGACCTTCGCGGCCGCAACGTCGCGCTGATCGGCGCGGGATCGGTCGCACTCGTGGCCATCATCGCCTCGTCGATCATCGCGATCCGCCGCCGGATGTCGCCCTGACCGCCGATAGGAAGCCAAAATGAAAGCACGCACCGTGTCTGTGCGCCCCACCCTGGGTCCGGTCGCGGCCGCCGAAGTCATATCGGTCATCGCGTTCGCCGCGCTCTGGCCGTGGCAGTGGGGGTGGTGGCCGTGGGCCACGATCACCGTCGTTGCCCTGGCCGCGATGGTGATCACCGTGCATCGCCGCAACCTCGCCGCTTGGTGCGTGGCCCGGATTCATCACCTGCGCCAGCGCCGCTACGCCACCCATGTGGGAGCCGCGGTGGACATTCACCACGGCAACGCGATCTACGGTGTGCGCACCGCCGGCACCGAAGCGGTAACCATGATCCGCGTCGACGGGCGTCCCTACATGCCGACCTACCTTCGCGGCTCCACGGTGTCGCACACCGCCAATGAACTACCGCTCGAGGTCTTGACCGGCCTGCTCGATCAGCCCGCAGACCTGCATATCGGCATCGACATTGTCAGCGACGGGCAGCGTGTGCGCTCGGGCACGGGTTATCCCGAGCTCTACAGCACCCTGCTCGCGGATCGGCCGGCCGCCGGCCAGCGCACCACCCGGCTCATCGTGCGACTGGACCTGCCGACCTCGGTGCGCGGTCTGCTCATCCGCCGGTCGGTGGGAGCGGCGGCCGCTGCGGTCACCGAGCGCATCATCAAAGCCCTTGAGCAGGAGGGCATCCGTGCCACCGCGGTGAACGCCGAGGATCTGAACGCGGCGCTCACAGCGCTGAGCCTGGGCTTGGCCGTCGCACCAACGCCGCCCGAGCCCGTCGACGAGCTCGACGACGCCGAAGCGGATACCGCCGACGCCGCCGCGGACGGTGCCGGCCCCGACGAGGACGCCGACGAACCGAGTGAGCTGGGCCGGCATCGCGCCGCCGATCGACCTGTGGCCCGGCCGCGCAAGGTCCGCCAGCCCCGTGTCCGGCCGGGCATCGACGTGTTGTGGAACCGCATCTACACCAAGCCGGGGTACGTGACCTCGTACTACTTCTCGCCGGAAGACATCACCACAGATGCCTTCAACCGGATGTGGTCGCTGCGCGCCGATCACATCGTGCACACCATCATCCTGCGCAAACAGCATGACCCGAACCAACGCCACTACGGCAAGGTCTTGGTCTCGTCCCTGGTGCGCACGACCGACCCCCGCCCTCCTCAAGGACCGCCCACCTTGTTCCTGAACACTCTGCCGGGGGACCAATATGACGCGGTGCTGCGCGCGGCGCCGACCAGCGCCCCGCCGTTGAAGCTGCCCGTGAAAGTCCTTGAGTCACCGCAAGAACTGACCGTGCCGATTGGCGAGACCGGCATCCTGGTCGGGTCCGCACGTCACGACATCCCCACGGCTTACCCCGCTGTGCAGCGAGATGACCTGGTGATGTGGCCGCTGACCGATCCCCAGCGGCCGACCCGTATCACCATGGCGACCTCGGATTTCTATGTGCGGCAATTGCTGATCCGTACCGCCGCGACCGGCAAGAAAATCGCCATCTACTCCAGCGACCCGCAGCGATGGATGTCGATCGCTGAACCAAACATCGCGGTGGTGACTCCTGGCCGGCCCGCTGAGTTCGTGCCCTCGATCATCGTCAATGACAACGCCCATATCGCGCCGTCCGCTGGCCTCTCGTCGACGGTAATCACGTTGGGGCGCAGCCAATCCGGCGCACCCGATATGCGCTTCCAACAGATTGACGAGTCCACGATCCGCATCATCCAGGGCGCACGGAGCATGGACATCAGCCAACTGGTGTTCCGCCATGAGCAGACCTGGACCGGGGAACCGAACGTCGCCTGAGACGAAAACAGTGCTCTGCCGGGGCGACACAGGATTTAGGCTTAACGACATGGCGGTCTTCAACGCACAACGCCCGATCAGGTGGATCGGTGGGCATGGCCGTCCCCAAATCCTGCGTGGGGCATCACTTTTCACCATTCAGCAGGTGGGCCACGCGTGTGGATTGCCGGGCCCTGTGATCATGCAGCTCGTCCCTCGAACCTGGGTGGATGGTGCGGGCTGGATGTACACCGCCGACCAGCTGCGCGATGCCGTGGTGATCGCAGCGAATATGCGTCGCCAGCGCACCGGCGAGCCGCCGCTGTCGCGCAGCGACCTGGGTGAGCTGATCGCGTGCGACGGCTGCGACCGCATCGCCCCGTTTTTCGGCGAGGCGCGCAGCGGCTGGCTGCACGTCGACGACCCGGACAGCAGCGTGCAGGCCGACGGTGAGGGCCGCGATTACTGCCCGAGCTGTCACATCGAATGCCCGGCCTGCGCGGCAGGAGTGGCCACCGGCGACTGCGAGCAGTGTTGTGGGCTCGGGCGCTGCCCGGTGGCTCCGAAGGTGCAGGGAATCGTCCGGTAGTCGTCAGTCGCCTTCCTGCGTGGGGAGTTCAGCGCCGGCGGTGATCGCGCCGTCCGTCCGCACATCGATCCACGTCGCTGGTCTACTGCAGTCGGCACCGGTGAGGTTGGCACCGCGCAGATCGACCTCGGCCAGTGAGGCACCGCTGAGATAGGCGCCGGTGAGGTTGGCGCCGCGCAGATCGACCTCGGCCAGTGTGGCGCCGGTCAGGTTGGCGCCGGTGAGGTTGGCACCGCGCAGATCGACGTCCCTGAGCGTCGCCGTCCGCAATGATGTTCGGACCAGCGCCGCTCCTTGCAGGTTTACCGATTCGAGGACGCATTCGTCGAGTGCGGAGGCCGAGAAGTCTGCCCGGCAAGCCGGGAGCTGGCTCAAGGGGCGACCGTCGCCGTTGGTGATGGTCAGCCCTTGGCATTCGGCCTCGACCAGCGTGATGCCGATGAGACGGCAGTCGACGAACTTACTGTGCCCGCATAGCGCCCCGTTCAGATCGGCGCCCGTCAAGTCCGCGCCCTGGATGGTTTTCCTATACAGGTGAGCGCTGGTCAGACTTGCGTGTTGCAGCGCGGCGCCGGTGAAGTCGATGCCGTCCACTGCCAAACGGGCGTTGTCCAGGCGCAAGCCGCTGTGGTTGTTGGATATCCCGTTCGGCGTGAACGGGCGCCAGGGCGCTGTTGCTACCTCCAGAACGTCGGCGACGCAGGCCGATGCGCGCCTCGGGAAAAGGTAAGGGCGGCTGAGCAGTTCGCAGAACATGTGCAGGGCTGCCATGTAGTCGTTGTAGCCGGCTTTGCGCTCGAGCAGGTCCAGAAGGTCCTTCGCGGCCTCGCGCGCGTCGATGTCGTTGTCCGCCGCGGTGAGCCTGGCGTGGATGGCTGCTAGATCTGAGTCTGGCGCGAGGTACATGCTGGTCTCCGTGGTCGGTTGGGTTTGGTTGTGCCCAAGCCTGGCAGAAGGTTCGGACACGATGGCCGAACACTGCGCTCCCTAGGCGGCGAGGTCTTTGCTGCAGGCGTGCGGGCGCGGAATTTAGTGCAGGTGGGTGGTGTGGCAGCTATTACCCTGGATTCATGTCGTTGATGGATGCGTGCGCGCGCACTGAGGCCGCAATCAAGCGGGCACAGTCGCTGTTTGGCCCCAGCCCCGAAGCGGCCACCACCGGTGCCGCCCCACTCACCGCGGCCGCGACCTCCGCCGGCACCGCCGGCACCACCATGGGCACCCAATCCGGCCACAGCGCCCAAGCCCACACCGGCCTGATCAACCAGACCGTGCCCCACCTGACCCGCGCCGCCGGCAACGACACCACCTTGCAACAGCTGACCGCCCAAGCCGCCCAGGTCTCCCACACCGGTGCCACCCAACTCGACATGGTGCTCCAAAAAGTCAAGAGCACCACCGCCTTTGCTGCCACCGCCAAAACCCACGCCGCCCAACTGTCGGCCTACCGGGCCCTGCAAAACCACGTCAGCGACGCCTCCAACATCGTCAAAAACGCCAGCAGCGCCTCCGACCAACTGGCCACCGACGCCCGCAACCTCACCTACAGCACCGACAAAGACACCCCCGGACCCCACATCCAAATGGTCGACAACGAAACCGGCGGCAGCGCGGATCCGAACGCACCGAAGGCGGCGGTGGACCCGCGCCACCCCTTTGTCGGCGATGAGCGGTTCGGGCAGTGGGTGGATGTCGTGCCGCCGCCCTACACAGGGGACACCCCGCCGCCGCCCTGGACGGGGCACAAAGACTTTCCTGAGGACACGATGCAAATCGGGCAGCCCAAGGGGCCGGCCGGCCCGTCAGGCTTCTATGTGCCCGGCGGCCGCCCGTGGGCGGATGACAATGCGCCGCCGATGGCCGATGTTCAGGAGCAGTATGCGTTCCGCATGTCCGGGCAGGATTACACGCCGTACACCCGGATGGTTGATGGGCGGCAACAGCAATGGGTGCAGTACACCTATGACGCTCGGGAGTGGACGAAGGTCAACATCAATGGTCCGGCGTGGGCCCCTAAAGGTCCCAATGACATCACCGGTGAACTCGGCGGCACGACAACCGGCGGGCTCGGCGGGATCAGCCCGCCGGCGTACATGCATCCGTGGCGGCCGATCTCGCTTGAGCAGATCGTCTCCATGTCGGCAGCCAATCCGTCGGTGACGTACTACATTCCCGACGGTTGCGGTGGCCAGCTCACCTTTAAGGGCGGGTCGGCGCACGGCGGCCTGGCTCCAGAACCGACGATCCCATCCATCATCGCTGCCCCATAGATGTGCTGACTCCAAGCGTTGGCTACGCGATGATGTTGGCGCACAAGGTTTCGTGAAAGCACGATTCGTCTGGCCAGCCAGCGGCAAAGTGAACCGTCCCGGGTTTCATGCACCCTCAGGTTTCTGTGATCCGGCCGGTCTACCGGTCACGAGTTGGGAATAGTAG
>NZ_JBJIAK010000054.1:0-37672 GCF_045310915.1 Mycobacterium sp. SMC-17
TACTCGCCGGCCGCGCTCGCGGTGTTCCGCGCGATGCCGACCTCGTGGTGCTGGCGCACCTACTCGCCGGCCGCGCTCGCGGTGTTCCGCGCGATGCCGACCTCGTGGTGCTGGCGCACCTACTCGCCGGCCGCGCTACATCGGAACGAAGCCCGACAGCACCCAGTCGATCGTGTGGCTGATCATCAGCCATTCCATCGCCACCAGCACTCCGCCGGCTGCCGCCAGGCCCAGCCTGATCTTCACCATCTGCTCATCCTCCGCAGTTAGCCAGACCGGTCAACACCCCAACCGGCATCACACCCAGTCCAGAACCGACCCGTAACTGCCGGCTCACAAGCTCGCCCGACGACAGCGCCAGGCCTCCGGCGCGCCGCGCGCGCCTCCGGCCATCTGGCACCTCATCCACGCCCCTCACCTTCCCCATCACCCGCCACCCCATCCCTCTTCCACTTCTCACCTCACCCTAACCCCGCTCACCCCCCACCCCAGGCACCTTTCCAACCCCACCAACCCCAGCTTCACACCCCGCACGCCACACCCTGCTCCCGTCCTTTTAGACTTCGGGCACATTGGCACAAGTTGTGCAAGACTGGTTGTGGCCGCGCGGGGCGCGACCACAACCGCCGGTCCCCGGCTGGCGCCCGTGACCGGCTCGGTAAGGAGGTTGTCGACTGTGTTGACGATTTCCCGGCTGAGCCGATGGAGCATCAACTACTACGAAAAGACCGCGAACGAGGCCCAGCAGGCCTCGATGGACCGCCAATCCGCCGGCGGCGGACTGGGCGAGTACTACAGCGAAAAAGACACCCGGGTGCCCACCTGGGTCGTCACCGGGAACCGCGCGCTGATCGCCGAGCTGACCGGTTTGAGTGACGCGGCGGTACAAGGTGGGTTTGCTGACGGGGCGCACGTCACCCAGTGGTTGGACGACGGAGTCGCCCCCAGCGGGGCGAGTGGTCGGGCGTTTACACAGGAGTCCGTGCACGGGTTTGACCTGATGTTCGCCGCTCCCAAAAGCGTGTCGCTGATGCGGGCCCTGCACGACGATGTCAACGAGAAAATCATCGGCGAAGCCCACATGAAAGCCGTGAACGCGGCGATGGAATACCTGCATCAACACGCCGGATACACCCGGGTGCACAACGCTCTGACCGGGAAAAAGGACCTTGAGCGGCTGCCGGGGCTCGTGTCGATCGCCTACCAGCACGAGACGTCGCGGTGTGGTGACCCGCACCTGCACACCCACGTGATCCTGCCGAATCGGCAGGCCCGCGCGGACGGGAAGCTGGTGTCCGTTGACTCCAAGTCGCTGCTGCACGAGGCCAAGGCAGCCGGGATCATCTACCAGGCCACGCTGCGCCACGAGCTGCACATTCAGCGCGGGTTCGAATGGAATCACGTGGCCGCGCATTCCGGCATGGCGGAAATCGCCGGTGTGACGCGGGCGTGCATCAAGGCGTGGTCGCAGCGCTCGACGCGCCTGCGCGAATGGGCGCGCGACAACCTGGTCATCGTGGACGGTGAACCGACCGCGCAACAACTCGCGGCCGCGCAAAAAGCAACGCGGCCGCGAAAAGCGGAGTCGCTGTCGTGGGCGCAGCTGAAAGAAATGTGGCGCGCGGATGCGCGCGGTTTGGAACTGGACCGCGCCGCGCATCACGAAGCAAAACGCGAACGCCGCGCCGCGGCGCGCACACCGCTGGATCGCGGCCGCGTTGCGCAGATGGCCGCGCACATCGACAAAGCGACATTCACGCGCGCGGACCTGGTCGAGCTGATCGGCGCGATGGTCCCGGTCGACGCGCAGGGCGAACCGCGGCTACTGATCGAGAACAGCGTGGACATGGTCGGTATCCGCGTCAGCGAGAAACGCGAAGCGCACCACCGCGAAGGCCATGAACTGCTCACCGTCGACGCGATCATCGCTGAGGAAGAACGCGTTTTCCGGATGGTCGACGAACGCGACACCCGCGCGCGGCTGGACCTGCGGCCCGCGGATTTGGGCGACCTGTCCGCGGACCAGGCCCGCGCCATGGCCAGCATCGCGCACTCCCCCTGGCTGGTGCAGCCGCTACAGGCTCCCGCCGGCGCGGGCAAAACGCACTCGCTCAAAGCGCTGCGCGCGGCCGCGCATCGCGGCGGCAAGGAGGTCCTGGTCCTCGCGCCGACCGGGAAAGCGGTCGACGAAGCGATGCAAGACGAGGCCGGCGACCGAGGAATGACGGTTGACAAGGCACTGCGCCTCATCGAGGACGACAAACTCAACATCGACCGGCGCACCCTGATCATCGTCGACGAAGCCTCCATGGTCGGAACCCCGGACCTGCAGAAGCTGCTGTCCTGCGCGGTCATGGGGCGGGCGAAGATGGTGCTGGTCGGTGACCCTTATCAACTCGCGCCGGTCAAAAAGCGCGGCGGCATGTTCGAGAACCTTTGCGATGACCTGCCCTGGTCGCAGCGTCTCGGTGAGGTGTGGCGCATGCGCGACCCCGAAGAACGCGATGCCTCCCTGGCGCTGCGCAACGGACGCGGCAAGCGGCTCAAACACGCGGTCGGCTGGTATCGCAACCACGGCCGGCTCAACACCGGTGACCCGATCGCCATGGCCACCGATGCGACCAACGCCTACATCGCAGCGCGCGCCGCGGGGAAAGACGCGGCGATCATCTGCGACCGGTGGGAAATCGCGGACGCGATCAACGTCAAGCTGCACTCGCACTACACCAAGGCCGGCGATCCCAGCCTGACCGTGGCCCGCGACAAGTCCACCCAATACACGCCTACGGTTCGGGTCGCGCGCGACCAGGACGTCTGCGTTGGGGACATCATCATCACCCGCAACAACGACGTCAGCATCGACGTCGCACCCGGCCCGGATCACAAGCACGGCGACCGGGTCGATCAGGTCCGCAACGGCAACCGATGGACTGTGGTCGCGGTCGACCCGGAAACAGGCCGGCTGTCAGCGGAACGCCTCACCGATAAAGGCCGCGCGGTGTTCGAGGGTGAATACCTGCGTGAACACATCACCCTCGGTTACGCGACCACCCTGCACGCCGCTCAAGGCATCACCGTGGGCAGCTCGAGCACCCAGGGCGCGGCTTTCACCGTGATGGCCGATCAGGCCACACGGGCGATGGCCTACGTGGGAACCAGCCGCGCCAAAGATGAGAACCACGTGTACATCTACCAACCGATCACCGGGGAGTCCGACCACGAACACGGCCGCATCGTGTCGGGGGATGACATCCACCAACTGCGCCGCGGCAACAAGCACGCCGCCGCGCACTACTTCCACGAAATCCTCAGGAACGATGACCGGCCGCGTTCGATGCACGCCGAAGCCCTGCGCACCGAACGTGACCAGCTTCCCGACCTGGTGGCTGCCCTGCTGGGCCGTTACGACGAGCGCTTGGAACACCGCAATGAGGCGCACCGTGCTGAAAGCGCGGCCAGCCGCGACCTCGACAAAGCCTGGTCGCAGATGGCTGACCGTCACCAGCAGCAGACCGAGCAGGCCGCCGAACGCGCGGCGGGCCGCGACGAGAGCATCGACGGCGACAGCTTGGAGCAGTAGCGGAGGGGTGGACGCGACGCATCGGCGCGCCACCCCACTTCACCGGGTCAGTGCCGCCTGCCACCGCCGCCAAGGTTGAGCAGCACGGTGTTGAACACGACGACCGCCGCTTGCGGGTCCTTCAACTGGAACGCCAGAGCCCCGTAAGCGGTCGCCACCGCCAGAGCCAACCAGCCCTGCCGGCTCGGACGCGCTGCGGAACTGTGTTCGCCGGCGGCCTGACCGTTGTTATGGATACGCACTGTGAGCCTCCGCTCATCGCAATCTGCGGGCGGCAGCGCTGACGCCGCCGCCCGCGCCCCACAACAGGGGCCACACCTTCCCTTTGCGAACGCCGCAAAAACACAGTGCGGAGAGACGGAGATCACATGAGACAGCTCACCTCCTGCTGGAGGGGGTGCTTCCGGCCGCGATCGGACGTTCCAATAGCGCTAGGGGCGGCCGGCAGTCGGGCAGCACGACATACGAGCACTGTGCGCGTATGTTGGAGTTATGAGCGAGCTCTGGACAGTGGACCAAGCCGCCGACTATTGGGGCGTCACACCACCGCGTGCCCGCGGCATCCTGTCCACGCGCCACATTCACCGAGTCACCGGCTACCAGCGCGCGGACATCCTGGCAGTCACACGACGGCGAGGCGCCCGCAATGATCTGACTCCGCCGACGCACGCGCTGACCCTTGCCGACATCGCGGCAGCCATCGCGGCCGCGGAATCCGAGGCCGCGCGCTGGCGGCTGTTTCTTGAATTCCAGCGCGGCGCCGCAGAATCGGGCCGCGAAGCACTCGGGCTTATCCAGGACGATCCCCCGATGACTGGCCATGCGCGCTACGACGCCCTGTTGGCCGGCGCCGCCGAGGACGTCGCCGCCCGATACGCCGTGCCGGGTCCGCTGTGGACCATCACCACCGAACGATTTCTGAGCTCGGCCTGGTGGATCAGCGACCTGCCCTCAGCGCGGCTGTACGCCCTGATCGGAACCCCGGCCTCCTACCGCCGCCGAGGAATCTACGTCGACCGCCACGACATCACCCCTGACGGAAAGACCCCGATGCCCGAACCCCTTTTCGACCGCACCGAGATCGTCGCCGCCTTCACCGACCTCGCGGCCCGGCTCGAACGGGCCGGGGTCGTCGGCCACATACATGTGATCGGCGGCGCAGCCATGCTGCTCGCCTACAACCCCGACCGCGTCGCCACACGCGACATCGACGCCATGTTCATCCCGGACACCCCCGTCATCGCAGCTGTACGCGACATCGCCCGCGAACGGCGCTGGCCCAGCACCTGGCTCAACAACCAAGCATCGATCTACGTCTCCCGCACCCCCGGCGAAGGACCCCGCGTATTCGACCACCCACACCTGCAAGTAATGGCCACACCAGCCGATCACCTGCTCGCGATGAAGGCGCTCGCGGCGCGCGCCACCTCCGACCGCGAAGACCTCGAATACCTGATCAGCTATCTCACGGTCACCACCCCCCAGGAGGTGTGGTCCCTCGTCCGACGCTATTTCCCCGATACCGCGATCTCCCAACGAGCCAGGCTGCTCATCGACGACATCCTGGCGCGCTGAACGGTCTGCCGAACACTGCTCCCGGCTGCGGGGGGTACACGCACCGGTGACCTGAAAACGGCGTCGAACGAAGCGGCGCCACGGAGTCAGGTGCCGCGATCGGGAATCCGGTACAGCGTGCGATCTCGCGAGCCTCAGAACGCGATCGTCGTGGGTCCGATTTGAGCAATACTCGCCCGGAGCCCCGAACCTGTCAGAACGTCCGTACTCACCGTCGTCGCGCTAACCGTCCGAGTTGGGCCGACACCGCCACCCGGCTGCGAGTCGTCCCAAATCCGGCTGGGACCAACGCCGCCGCCGGGAACGCTGTCGTCCCAGATCGTGTTCGGGTGGCCTCCCGGGTGTTCGTCGTCCCAGATCGCGGAGCCACCCCCATGGGGATCGGGGTACCGATCGCCCTTTTGGGGCTGGTCGGCGTTTGGCGGAGGTGGGTCCGCAGGTTTCGGTGCCGGCTGGTCATTCTTAGGTTTGGGTGCAGGCTTCTCGTCTGCGGGCGGCGGATCCGCCGGCTTGGGTGCTGGCTTCCCATCGGTGGGCGTTGGGTTTTGTCCACCCTGGCTGGGTTTGTCGATGAGTTCATGGATTCCAACTCCAATACGGATTCCGGCACCTGCCGACACGGCCAGCGCACCGCCGAGGACGAGCCAACCAGCGGGACCCGTGGCGAGTCCGATGGCGATGGCGGCGGTGCCGAGCGCGCCGACTCCGAGACTGATATCCCGCAGGCCATCTTCCGGGGTTTCGGTTCCCCCGAAGCCAAGTTGCCCGGTATGTCCGAACGGTCCCCCCGGCGTTCCACTGCCCCGCCCGCCGTTGATGAGCCGAGAAGCCCCACCTCCGCCCATCTCGCGCCACGCGTGTCCCCACTCGCTGCCTTGCCCGCCGAGCCAGTCGTTGACCATGCCGTCGGCGCTCTGTCGGCCCTTGCCGTTTGCCCTCCCGCGGCCGCCGGGGAGGTCGTTGATTGTCGGCAGTCCGCCTGGGACTCCCGCCGGGCCTTCTCCGAGCCCGCCGCCCAAGATGTCGGACACGTTCGGCATATCCCCGCCACCGCTGATTTCGTCTTCGGGGTGCAATCCACCGATTACGTCACCTGCTGTGGGGCCGAGTCCCGGCACCCCGGACAGGTACTCGTCACTGTCGATGGCCCGGTCGATTCGCCAGCTGGACACGTCGACTTTTGCGAGCTCACCGGGTCCGAACACGGTCGCAGTTCGGGTGTTTGGATCGACGACCGGTACTGCGTGCCGGCGGGCGAGTTCGGAGTCGGCCAGCTTGATGAGCGCGAAGTTCAGCACGGTGTCTGTGGTTGTCCGCGTGAGCCACGGCCACGACCCGTTAATGGCCGCGCACAGAACAGGTTCGAGTCCGTCGACCCTGCCGGAGGCCCGAACTTCGGCCACAACCGCACGTAGGACTGCGATCCGGACCGCGACAGGAGCACCTGCCAAACCGGCGGTGAACGCAGCGGACATGCGTATCCAGGTTTTGTGGGCTACCTCGGTGCGAACGCGGCCGGCTAACGACGATACGACGTGAGCGTTGGGATGATCGATCCGCGCCGCGAGCTCCTGCAGCAGGTGCAGCGCGGACCCGAGCGGTATGTATCCGATCTCGCCGGTCGAGCGGTAGATCGGACCGGTCGCGGTGACACCGACGAGTGACTTTGGCCAGTACGCCGATGGTCGGTTCGAGGACTCTCGCGGCACATGCGACTCGGAATGAGACTCCTGGAATTCCGATGAAGCGGCGCTTCCTCGGGTATCTGAGCGGCTGGTTTCGACGGTCATGTTAGGTCCTCCTCCTAGACGCAAACTGCGACCCGAGGGAATGCCGTCGACGTTGTTTTAGTCCTAAACACCCCGAACCGGCTCGGCAGCATCCCGGGGATTGACCCCCGCGTCAATGCAAGCACAACCGAAAGTGGGGCGCCTCAGCCAAATGGATGAGAAAGGGACGCAATGATCCATTGAAGGTGTCAGCAGGGCGCTCGATAATGTCCGTTGACCAGCAGAGGCTCACCCGTCGGGCTGAGGAAAGCCCTTTTCAGCGCGTCCAGGTCCCGCGCAGTCAAGAAGTGCGACAGTGGGACCAGCTTGACCAGGCTCAATGTCTCATCCCGCGCGGCGGCGACCGGGCTGCCGTCGATCCGACGGAGCGTGCGGTATCCGTTCGTGAACGGACCTAGCACGTAGCCGGGAGCGGTGAGATCGGGTGTCCACGGCAACTCAAGGTAGTCAAGTTCCAAGTCTTCGCGGATATCGTCCCCGAGCATTCTATCGCCAGTTTGGATTGTTGCAGTGCGTCCCAATGAGCGCAGAGAACGACGACTTTGTCGTACCAACAGTGATCATCGAGCGGTGCAACAGCTATTCGGGTCCCGGGTGGGCCACCGAGCTGGTCACGATATCGACGAACGCCAGACAGTGTTCAATGCCGCCGCTCAAGTGCAAGTCCCAGGCGTACTGTCCGCACACGGGTACGATTACTATCTAGGTACGTAGATAGTGGCAGCGGAAACAGGCTGAGGTGCAACGCTGATCGCTGACACCGCGAGCGGAGATGAGGGGCGAGCGTGCGGGTGCGAGGATTCGGTGAACTTGAGGCGGTCATCATGGACCGTATGTGGAATCGGGACCCGGGCGCGCCAACGACGGTGCGTGAGGTGTTCGACGAGCTGGCCAGCGAGCGGGACATCGCCTACACGACGGTCATGTCGACGATGGACAACCTGCACACTAAGGGCTGGCTGACCCGTAAGCGTCAGGGCAAGGCCTATGACTATTGGGTGGCGCTTACGCGTGAGGAGAACACGGCGCGCATGATGCACAACGCGCTCGACGGCGGCGGTAGCAGCGAATTGGTGCTCACGCATTTCGTGGAACAGATGAGTCCTGAGGAATCTGCAGGACTACGCGCGGCATTGCGGCGTCTGGCCAATCGGGCGGCCACGCAGTGAGCACGGTGGTGTGTCTGCTCGGGTATAGCCTCGTGGTCCTCGTTCTCGGACCTCCGGTGTTGCGGCGGCTGACCGCAAGCGGACCGGCTCCCCGGCTCGGGGTAGCGGCTTGGCTGAGCGCGATCGTCAGTGTGCTCGCGACGTGGGCGGCCACGACGGCGATTATTGCAGCCCAACTGATCGGCCATTGGGGCCATCTGGATCGGCTCATCGTGATGTGTCTGACGTGGCTGTGCCGTGCGGTTAGCGGTGGCGTGAGCGGGGTGGGGCAGGCGGTCGTAGGCGGTGTGCTGGCCGCGGCAGCGGTGGCTGCGGTCGTCGCCACGATACGGCTGGTCCGCGCCGTGGGTGTGCTGCGTCGGCGTGCCCGTCAGCACGCCGAGGACGTGCGGCTGGTGGGGCGCGGTACCTCTGACGACGGCGTCGTGGTGATCGATGTGCCGCGGCCGGCGGCCTACTGTGTGTCCGGTAGCCCGCCGGCGATCGTGTTCACCAGCGGGGCGCTCGATGTGCTCGATGAGCGGGCGCGGGCGGCGGTGTTGGCTCACGAGCGCGCCCACCTGGCCGGGCACCACCTCGCGGTGATGACATTTCTGCGTGCCGTGGCCCGGGTGTTTCCGGGTGTCGCGCTGATGGCTGAAGGCGCACAGCAGGTTTCGCGGTTGCTGGAGATGTGCGCCGACGATGCAGCGGCCCGGCGCCATGGCGGTGCGGCACTGTTGTCCGGGCTGATCGCATTGTGCGGAGCGGCGCCCGCCGAGGCGCTCGGTGCTGCCGATGTCGCGGTGCTCGATCGCGCAGAGCGTCTCGCTGGGCCGCGCGCACCATTTGGCGTCGCCACCCAGATTGCGCTGGTATCGGCGATCGTGCTGGCGGGCCTCGGGCCCGTGATGATTGGTGCCCTGGCGGCTACCGGCGTGAGCTTGTGCATGGGGTAACCACCCCAACCACCGATGTACATGTAGACATCCACCCCCGTTCGACCGAGGAACCACCACAACCCAAGGACAGGCGGTACCGGGCATGGCCATCAGTGACACGCAGTGCGCAGATGATGCGCGTCTCCGCAACCCGATCCCGAACCTGGGGCGGTGAGTCCCATGTATTTTGGTCACCTGAGCCGGCGGGCGGCGCTGGCCACGATGGGTGCTGGCGTGGTCGCAGCGGCGGCGTACGTGCTGCGCGGGTTGGTTGAATCACCACGGTCGGCGGTGCGCCTGGCCGACGGCGGCTCGATGATGGGGGTCCGCGGCACCGACATGGCTCGGTACATGGAGATGTTTAACCGGCACACCGAGCTACGCCGCACCGTTGACGACATTCCCGGCGGGGTCCGCACCACCACCGAATCGGACGCCCCGGAATTGGCCGCCCAGCTCAAGGCCCACGTGTCGAGCATGTACGGCCACCTGGCGCAGGGCTCGGAAGTGATGTGCATGAGCGAGAGCCTGCCGACCTTGTTCCAGAACGCACGCGGGTACCGCCGCCAGCTGACGTTCACCGCGGCCGGGGTGGTGGCCGAGGAAACCTCTGATGATCCCCAGCTCGCCGAGGCGATCCGGGCCCATGCCCGCGAGGTTAGCGGGTTCGTGCGCGACGGCATGCCGGCCATGATGGGTGGTTCGGGGGGATGATGGGGCCAGGCTCAATGATGGGCCCGCGCTAACGCCGCCCCGGGATGCGCCGACGCGTCGCGACGGTGTTGGTACAGCCTGCAGACGCCGGAACATGGAGTGCATAAATGAGACCGAAGGCGACGGCACATGACCGCTTCTGATGATCGCTTGAGTAGGTGGAACCGGTACTGGGATAAGAAGTCCCGCAATTACGACCGGGAAATGGGTTTCTTCGATCGACACCTGTTCGGCAACTCCCGGCAATGGGCCTGCAGCCAGGCCAGCGGCGCTGTCCTGGAGGTCGCGGTCGGCACCGGGCTCAACCTGACCTTCTATCCCGATGACGTCACCGTGACCGGAATCGACTGGAGTCAGGGAATGCTGGACCTGGCTCGACAGCGCGCCGCCAACCTCGGCCGCACGGTCGATCTACGCCAGGCCGACGCTCACCATCTCCCGTTTACCGACGCATCATTCGATACTGTGGTGTGCACGTTCGGGCTCTGTGCGATCCCCGACCACGCGCAAGCTCTCGCCGAGATGACTCGAGTCCTGCGCTCCGGCGGCAACCTGATCCTCGTCGATCACATCGAAAGCAGCTCTGCTCCAGTGCGAATCGTCCAACGACTACTCGAGGGCGTCACTGTCCCCCTTGGTGGGGAACACTTTATGCGCCGCCCGCTCACCCTGATTCGCCGCAGCGCTGCACTGACCGTCACCCAGGTGCAACGCTTCCACCTCGGGCTGGTCGAACGCGTCACCGCCCGGAAAAACTGACAACCCGCGGGTATTCAGACCATTAGGCCACGGACGATATAATCGCTCTGTGGCGATGAATACTGTTCCTGCTGAGATGCAGCGCATCGAGCTGGCTCCGGCGGCGGCGCTGTTTCGGTCGCTGGGCGATCCCACGCGGCTGGCGATTGTGCGACGGCTGTCTGCCGGGCCCGCGCGGGTCGCCGACCTCGTCGACGCGGTCGGGCTGGCGCAGTCGACGGTCTCTAAACATCTTGTCTGTCTTCGGGATTGCGGCCTCGTGACCTCCGATCCGGTAGGCCGATCCTCGGTGTTTCAGCTCGCCCAGCCCGCCCTGATCGACGTGCTCGCCGCCGCCGAGACGGTCCTGGCGGCCACCGGCAACGCCGTCGAACTCTGCCCCACCTACGGCACCGGAGGACAACCGTGACCGACAAAAGCATCGACGAAACAGCGGCCGAGCGGGCCTCACACTGCCAGCGCGGGCCTGCTTGCGCCGATGACTGCTGCGTCCCGGTCACGGTCCCCGGCCATGACGCGGCCTGGCATGCCGCCGCACGCAAAGCCAAACTGCTGTCCTGGATTTCGCTGGGCTACATGGCCGCCGAAGGCATCGTTGCGGTAGTGGCCTCGTGGCTAGCCAATTCTGTGGCCCTGCTCGGCTTCGGCCTGGACTCTCTGATCGAGGGCCTGGCGTCGGTCATCATCGTCTGGCGCTTTACCGGCTCGCGCACCGTGTCCCCGGACGCGGAGGCTCGTGCGCAGAAGGCGGTCGCCGGGACGTTTTTCCTGCTCGCCCCATACATCGCGTATGACGCCATCACCACCCTGATCGCGGGCGAACACCCTCGAACCAGCTGGCTCGGGATCGCGTTGTCGATCACGTCGCTGATCGTCATGCCGATCCTGGGCCGCGCTAAACGCCGGCTGGGCGCGCAATTGGGATCGGCGGCCACCTCCGGGGAAGGAACCCAGAATCTGTTGTGCGCCTACCTTGCTGGCGCGGTGTTGATCGGACTGGTGGCCAACACCGCATTCGGACTGTGGTGGCTCGATCCCGCCGTCGGGCTGCTCGTGGCGGCCCTGGCCGTGCGTGAAGGAATTGAGGCCTGGCGCGGCGAAGAATGCGCCTGCTGATGTGACGCGGTGACCAGCGTCTGCTTCCCGGGACCCGAATTACGCGTCGCGGGGGAAATTGTATGTGCTCGGAATGCTCTCACCAAGCTCCGGCGTGCCGTAGACGACGGCGATCTCATCATGCGGTTTCAACAGGATGGCGGCCGGATTGCCGGTCTGCGGTGCGCCGTTGACGAAGACCCGCAGGCTCTTGCCGTCGGCCGCGCGCAGTGCGCCAATGTTGTTGGCCGACAAGCTAACCTGCCATTCGGAGAAGAATTCGCCGAGGCTGAATTGTCGGTGTGCCGGAGATTCGACGTGGATTACGCCGGTGCTGTCATGGGTGTGTAGCGGGCTGATCGTGCGGTGTGTGCCGTCGATGCCGATGCGGGCCGGCACCGGCACCGCCCGGCCATTGACCAACACGTCCAGGTGGGTATGAACGTGTTCGACCATGCCCTCCTCACCGAGCATCGGCAGGCCTGCTGCGGCGACGGCGGCCGCAGCATCGGTGGGCGCGGGCCACGGCGGCATGCTGTCGGCGCCGGCGGCGACCGTCGCTGGGGAGTGATCGAGGCCGGTCGATGTCGTTGCCGCGTGGTTGCCGTTTCTGGCGGGCAGCCAGATGATCGTCGCGGCCAGCAGCGCCGCCGCGGTGACCGCGAATGCTGCGATCCACACGAGTCTGCTGCGCTGCCCACCCGATCCTAGCTGGGCGAGCGTTTTGCGTTGTGCGCGTTCGGCTTTCGCCATATTGCGTGGTGTGCGTGCGGTACCCATGCGATGCCCTCTCCCGTCCTTGCCGCTCACGTCAGGCCGACACGGGGCCGGCGTCGCGTGAGGGCGCCGAACACAGCGCCGATGCCCCCTCCCGCAGCGGCGATCGCGACTCCCGCGGCCACGATCGCCCACGGCGCGCGTGTAGGGGTGCTGGCGGCCGTCAACTGCGGGCCGTCGGCAGGGGCCGCGGCCTTCGGTGGGCTTGGCGTGTCGATGGCCGCGACCGTTGGATCGGGGCGCCCGGTAGCGGCTGCGGTGACTTTGCCAGCAGGCATCGCGGCGACGGCGGTGCGCTCGTGCATGCCGCCGGGCATCGGGTGGCTGCTCATCACACGATCACCCATGGCGCCGCTGCCCATGGCGCTGCTGGGCATGGGTGCGCCGCTGGGTTTCATCGCGCCGCTTCCCATGGCGCCGCCGGTGGGCATGCCGCCTTTCATGCCACCGCTTTTCATGCCGCCGGCGGTCCCGGTGGGCATGCCGCTGTTCGCCGGGCCGGTCGTGCCGTTGGTGCCCGTTGCCCCAGTGGTGCCGCCGACCGTTGGGTCAGTAGTCGACCCGTCCGCGCCGTGGCCGGTCGTGGTCGTGGGGCCGGTGGTGGTCGTGGGGCCGGTGGTGGTCGATCCGCTGCTACCGGTCGTGGCAGCACCGCCATCGGTGTGCGTCCCGCTGCTGGTGCCGCCAGTGGTGGTCCCGCCTGTTGTGGTCCCGCCTGCGGTGATTCCACTGGTTTGGGTGTGGCCGGTTCCGGTGGTGGTCGCGCTGCCGCTGGTGCTCGTTTCGCCGCTGGACATCTGGCTGTGCGACGCATCGCCGCGAGTGGTGGTCCCACCGCCGACGGTGTCGGCGGCCGGGCTCTGGGCAACCGGTGTCAGCGGTGTGGTGGTGGCGTGCGGTGCCAGGACCGTGGCAGAGGCGAACAAGCCGAGTGCCCCAATGGTCAGCGCTGCTATTTGCGGCCGCAGCCATCGCGTCGCGGTCACCGATACGCCTTCTTTCTTGTGGTTGTCCGTCGGCCAACGTGCCGCGGCGGTCCGTGAATTCGGCTAGGGGGCAAGCAGTTCGGCCTGGTAGCCGAGTTCGGTGATCGCTGCGGTGACCTGTTCGGTGGTGGTGGCGGTGGTGTCGAGTTCGACGGTGGTGCGCGCGTTTTTGACCGAGGTGTGCGACGTGGCGACACCGGGCAGGTCTTCGAGTGTTTCGTCGATCAGCATTGAGCAGCTGGCGCAGTGCATTCCGTCGACGCGGAAGGTGTGGGTGGTCGGCATGTGGTGTGCTCCTGGGGTTTCGCAGATGGTGTCGAGGTTGGTTGGTTGTTAGGTGACGGTGAGGTAGCCGCCGTACATGCCCATGCCGCAGTGATAGGTCAGCTGCCCGGGCTGCAGAACCCCGAGGTCGATGCGGGTGTCCCCGGTGACCGGCAGGATGCGTTCGTCCCCGGTCCGGTCGATCAGGAAAGACCGGATGCAGCCTTCGGCGTTATCGGAGTGCACGGTCAGGGTGGTGGGTATGCCGGATTTCAGTTGGATGTTCTCGGGGCTGTAGCCGCCGGGGCCGGCGGTGATGACCGCGTTCTGGTGTCCGGCGGTGATGGTCACGGTGGCCGCGTCGGCGACGGCGGCCGACCCGGTCAGGCCCAGGGTCCGGCCGAGGTGGCTCGCGGCCAGCGGTGACCCTGCCAATTCCAGACCGCCGTTGAGGGTGAACAGGCCCATCGCCACGACCGCGACACCGGTCGCCGCGGCCAGGCGCCCACTCCACACCGTGGCCAATTTGCGGGCCGCGTAACCGATCAGCGCGAACAGCGGGCTGGTGCCGGCGATGAACACCGCCATGATCAGCGCGCCCTGCAGCGGCGACCCGGACGCCAGGGCCAGCGCCTCCACCGACAGTGTCACCCCGCACGGGATGAGGATCGTGGCCATCCCGAGTAGGGCCGGCGCGACCGCGGTCTGCGAGCGGGCACGGCCTCGCACGAACCGCATCCAGGAGGCGGGCGGTTCGATCACGATGCGCCGAAAACCCGGGACACCCAATTGGGCCAGGCCGAAGCTGATGATGAGCAGGCCGGCGACGATCTGGATCCCGGTGCGAGCCCCGATCGACAGTTGCACCGCTGCCCCGGCCGCCCCCAACAGGGCACCTAAGACGGTGTGGGACACCAGTTTCCCGGCCAGGAATCCGCCCACCGGGGTTAGGTCGTCACGGATCGCCTCCAGCGTCGACCCGCCGGGGCGGGTCCCGGTGGCCGCCTCGGCCGCGGCGACCTCGGTGGCCCGTTGGCGGGTGATCAGTCCGGTCAGCAGCCCGCCCTGCACGGCCGCGCACGACACGCCTCCGGCGAGCAGCCCGGTGATCAATACGGCGGTCAGATTCATTCGTGGTCCTTGTTCGCTTGAGTCGATCAGAATTCGGTTGGGGTGGAGGCGGTGTCAGTTGCGGTTGCGGGCGGCCAGGAAGCCGGTGACGGTGCCGGCGATGCCGATCACCCCTCCCGCGGCCAGCAGGGTGAGCGTGGTGGCCGCGCTGGCCGGTGCCCAATGCTGCACGCCGACCACCACTGCCGCCACAACACCGGCCAGCATGATCGCGGCAGCGGCCGGCACCCACCGTGGCCGCCGGGCGGGCGGTGTTGCCGCAGAACCGGATTCGGGGGTGGCGGTGCTGGTGAACGTGCGTAGTCGCAGGCTGTTGGTCACGACGAAGACGCTGGAGAAGGCCATTGCGCCGCCGGCGAGCATCGGGTTGAGCAGGCCGAGCGCGGCCAGCGGGATCGCGGCCACGTTGTAGGCGAACGCCCAGAACAGGTTGCCTTTGATGGTGCGCAGGGTGCGCCGCGACAACCGGATGGCGTCGACCGCCGAGCGCAGATCCCCACGCACCAACGTGAGGTCGCTGGCCTCGATCGCGGCGTCGGTACCGGTGCCCATCGACAGTCCCAGATCGGCCTGGGCCAGAGCGGCGGCGTCGTTGACGCCGTCGCCGACCATCGCCACGACCGCGCCGCCCTGTTGTAGCCGGGCGACCGTGTCGACTTTGTCTTTGGGCATGACTTCGGCGATCACCTGGTCGATGCCGACCTCGGCGGCCACTGCGCGAGCGACGGCCTCGTTGTCCCCGGTGAGCAGCACCGGGGTCAGGCCGAGCGCCCGCAGGCCGCCGATCGCTTCAGCGGAGGTCGGTTTGACGGTGTCGGCGACCATCAGCACGGCTTGGGCCTGCCCGCCCCAGGCAACCACAACTGAGGTGCGGCCGCGGGTTTCAGCGTCCTGTTTGGCGGCGACCAGCTCCGCCGGCACGGTGATCTCGTAACTGTCCATGAGACCGTCGCGGCCCACCAGCGCGGGCAGCCCGTCGACCTCGCCGGTGACACCGAGACCCTCATGGTTGACAAATCCCGCAACCGTGGGCAGGTCGCCGACCCGTTCGCGGGCCCCGGCGGCGATCGCCTTGGCGATCGGATGCTCCGAAGCATCCTCCAACGCCCCGGCCACCTGCAGCACCTGCGCCTCGGACACCCCGGCGGCGGTGTGCACGCCGATCAGGCTCATCTTGCCGGTGGTGACTGTGCCGGTCTTGTCCAGCACGACCGTGTCGACGCGGCGGGTGGATTCGAGGACCTCGGGTCCTTTGATCACGATACCCAGCTGCGCGCCGCGCCCCGTCCCAACCAAAAGTGCTGTGGGCGTGGCCAATCCGAGCCCGCAGGGGCACGCGATGATCAGCACCGCCACCGCCGCGGCGAACCCGGCCGCCACGCCGTGACCGGTGCCGATCCAGACCCCCAACGTCAGCAGCGCTATCGCGATGACGACGGGCACGAACACCGCCGACACCCGGTCAGCGAGCCGCTGAACCTGGGCTTTGCCCTGTTGGGCTTCGGTCACCAGGCGGGCGATCTGGGCGAGTTGGGTGTCGGCGCCGACGCGGGTCGCCCGAACCACCAGCCGCCCGCCGACGTTGACCGTGGCCCCGGTGACCGCATCGCCCGGGCCGACCTCGATCGGTACCGATTCGCCGGTGAGCATGGACTCATCGACCGCCGAGCCGCCCTCGACGATCACCCCGTCGGTGGCGACCTTCTCACCCGGGCGCACCACGAACCGGTCGCCGACAGCCAATTGTTCTGTCGGGATGCGGATTTCACCACCACCGCGCAGCACTGCGACGTCTTTGGCGCCCAACTCCAACAGTGATCGCAGGGCCGCGCCCGCGCGGCGTTTGGCGCGGGCCTCGAAGAATCGGCCCAGCAGGATCGCCGCGGTGACGGCGGTGGCCACTTCGAAGTAGACGTTGCCGGTGGCATCCCCGCGGCCGGCGGTCAGGCTGAACTCGTGGTGCATCCCCGGTTGGCCGGCGGTGCCGAAAAACAGCGCGAACAGCGACCATAGGAACGCCGCGCCGACACCGACGGAGATGAGGGTGTCCATCGTAGCGGTGCCGTGCCGGGCGTTGAGGGCGGCGGCCCGGTGGAACGGCCACGCGCCCCACACCACGACCGGCGCGGCCAAGGTCAGGGACAGCCACTGCCAGTTGGCGATCTGCAGCGGCGGAATCATCGCCATCGCGATCACCGGGATCGCCAGCGCCACCGACACCTGCATGCGTTGGCGTAGCGAGCGCAGATGCTCATCGTGCTCGCCGGCGCCATCACCGGCCTCGACGGCGGGCGTCGTGGTCGGCGTGGGAGGGGTGGCGGTGTAGCCGGCGTCGGCAATGGCACCGGTGAGGTCAGCGACCGACATCCCGGCCGGGAAGGCCACGATCGCTTTCTCGGTGGCGAAGTTCACCGCGGCGGTCACGCCGTCGATCTTGTTGAGCCGGCGCTCGATCCGCGCAGCACAGGACGCGCACGTCATCCCGCCGATCATCAACTCCACCCGCTCGACGGCGGGTGCCATCGGCGCTTGGGGAAAGGGGTGGGTTTCAGTTGTCTGGTCGGTGCGATCGGTCACGCGCCCTGATCTCTCTGTTCACGCAACTGCGCCAACTCCTTACGTAACTCGGCCACCTCGGCGCTCGTCGTGGACGTACCGGCACAACTCGAGCTTTTGCCTCGCCGCATCGGCCGCACGCAAAAGACATAGGTCAGCACCACCGCCGCGGTGACGATCAGCACCGCGCCCCAGCTTGACATCAGAGCTGGTGCGCCCGTGAGGACTTCAGTTCGGCGATGTCGGCCCGCAGCTGGGCCACCTCACGCTGTTCTGCGTCGGCGGGGCTGTGATTGCCGCGCATCATCATCCACATCATCACACCCATCCCAATCGGGCAGGCCAAAGGCGCCGCCGCTAGCAGAAACTGAGTCATCGTGGCATCCCTCTCGCGTTCCGACCCGTACTTTTGGTGCACCGGATCAACACCGTCTACTATCTCCGTACCTAGATAGTAGACGTTGTCTAGTGTCACCGCCATCGAAGGGACCTCATGCTGAACCGGTTGCGCGTGAGGGCACTGGCTGTCGTGCTGGCCGGTGTGCCGATCCTGGCCGGCTGCAGCATCGGCACGGACGCTGTCGCGCAAGGTGGCACCTTCGAATTCGTCTCCCCCGGCGGCAAGACTGACATCTTTTACGACCCGCCACCATCGCGCCGCGTCATCGGGGACCTCGGTGGCATCGCCCTGATGGACTACCGGCCCATTGCGGTGTCTGACTTTGCGGGCAAGGTCGTCGTCGTCAACGTCTGGGGAGCGTGGTGCGCACCGTGCCGCACCGAAACCCCGGAACTGGAGAAAGTGTTCACTGCCACCGAACCGCTCGGCGTCGCATTTCTGGGTGTAGACGTACGCGACAACCGTGCCACGGCACAGGATTTCGTTACGGACCGCCACGTGATGCATCCATCGATCTTCGACCCCGCGATGCGTAGCGTCATCGCGTTGGGCAAGGGCTATCCGACGAGCGTGGTACCCACCACACTGATTCTCGATCGCCACCGACGCGTCGCTGCGGTGTTCCTCAAAGAACTGCTCGCCACGGATCTGCAGCCGGTCGTCGAACGGATCGCCGCGGAGTCCTGAGGGGCGTCGCATTAGCGGTCCTGCATGACCACACCGGCGCTGGCCAAACGATCCGATCCCGCCAACGCCTTCAGGCGCGACTCAAACCCGAACCAGAGGTTCGATGCGTGCCCCTCTGATGACCACAACCGAATTCCACAGCGCCTGGCTCCACGGGAATAGACGTACCCGAACCCGGCCGCATACACGGTCATCGGCCGCGCCGATACAGCCCTGCCACGGTCTGGCTACCAATGGGCTCGTGGCGGGTTCGGATCAGTGGTGCCAGACTCGGCGGCCTGTGCGGTGAGCAGGACGCGTAGCCATGTCCTGCGAGCGTGGCCGATGAGCCGGCGCAGCAGTGGTCGCGCCAGGGCGTACCCGGCCAGACTGATCGCGAACCCCAGCGTGAGCCCGGCAAGCACATCGCCGGGATAGTGTGCGCCGACGTACACGCGAGCGAACGCCATGAACGCGGCCGCCAGCACGGTGATGATGCCCAGGTATCGGTTCACCAGCCACATTCCCGCTGCGACCGCCGCGGCGATAACGGTGTGGACGCTGGGGAAACCGCCATCGGTGTTGCAGTGCAGGACCACGATGTCGTGCAGCGCATTGCATGGACGGGTCTCGTTCACCGCCAAAGCGATCGGATCGTAGACCACCAGCGCGGCAAGGACGCCCAGTGGCGTCCACAGCGCCGCGGCCATCGCCGCCGGACCGCTGCTCTTGCGAGCGACCCACCAACCGGCGATCATCAGCGCGGCGAACACCAGAATCCCGTTGTTGGCGTATCCGGCGACAACCGGCTGCAGCCACGGAGTGTTCCGGGCAAAACCGTTGATGACGTAGAAGATTCGCGTGTCGAGGTTCATTATGGTCTTTCAATCAAAAGCGGAGCATCGGTGAAGTGGAGCTCGCGCGAATAGTCGAGTACACCGCATCGCGGCGGCCGGTGCCACGATCGGCTATTCGGACAAGCCGGCGCCCCCGGCGCGGTATCGGGTTGAGGGATCCCTGACTCTAATGCGCCCACGCAATGGCCGCCATCATGAGAATTGGATATGAACTACGTGACAACTACGTACTTCGGCCCGATACTCAACCCATGATCTGGACCGTGGAAGCAAACGCAGTCCCGCAATCGGAGGTGCCGTCGATAGGCAGTCGCAGCTGGGCAGGATGGCCGGATGCCCAGAACCTCTGTGCTGCACCGCATACGGGTGCACATTCACGTGGCCAGCGGCAAGAGTTGGGGTGAGATTGGCCCATCATCGGTCCCGCTGGGGCCTGCGCAAGTTGAGTACTCAGCTGGTTCTGGGCGTGTCGGCACTCGTGTCCGCGCTGGTATTGGCTCTTGGCGCGCTATCGATCTACACGCTTCACGCATATGTAACAGCCATGGGCGACAACGCGGTTCGTTCTTCGCTCGCAGTGTTCCAGCATATGTACGACGGGTCGCTCGCCAGCGCAGCGCGCCATGCCGGCCTGGCTGGGTTGACAGGCCAGGCGCCTGGCACGGTCATCGCCGTCATGCGCGGCGGCCATGTCGCTGAGGCGGCGATGTTTACCGATACTGGCCCCGGCCTGCCCCCGATGACTGCGGTGAACTCGCTTGAGTCGTTAAGTTCACTTGCGACGGCCTCGCCGCACACCGTCAGCCTCGGGGAGCTGGGAACTTATCGACTGGCAGGCGCCGATGTCGGCCCCGGCGTGAGTCTGATCTCCGCCGTCTCGATGCACGCGGCGAACCAGATGATCGCAACGAAAACGGTTGCTGTAGTTGTTATTACGATCATCGCCGCGCTGACTGCCGCCGCGTGCACCGTCATCTTGGTCCGACGCGCATTGCGCCCCTTGCATCGGGTCGCGGCCGTTGCTGCTCAGGCGTCTCAAGCGCCGCTGGGCGAAGCCGGTCACCGCATCACGATGCGTGTCCGGCGCGATGACGCGGCCCCTGACAACGAGGTGGGCATTGTCGGGGACGCATTGAATCGGCTGTTGTCCAGTGTCGATGCCGGACTGGTGGCGCGCGGGCGGGAGGAGCGGCGTATGCGGCGCTTTCTCAGTGATGCGAGCCATGAACTGCGCACTCCGCTGGCTTCCATCCGCGGCTACGCCGAACTGACCAGGCAGGATAGCGCAGCGCTTCCTCAGACTACCGAGTATGCGCTGGCACGCATCGAAGCCGAATCCTGCAGGATGACCGCGCTAGTCGACGACATGTTGCTGCTCTCGCGCCTGGATGAGGGACGCGCCCTCGATTTCTCAAGCGTGGAATTGAGTGCATTGGTCAGCGACGCCGTGAGCGATGCCGCCGTTGCCGCACCGGACCATCGGTACACATCCGAGCTACCGGAAACCCCGGTGTGGGTGCGGGGGGACGCTGCCGCCCTGCACCAAGTGGTGATGAATCTGCTCGCGAATGTGCGGGCACATACGCCGCCGGGCTCCACAGCCGTTGTCTCGCTGCGGGTTTTGAGCGGTGAGAACATCGCTGAACTTTCCGTCTCTGATGATGGCCCCGGCATTGACCACACGATGGTGGGCGACATCTTCGGCAGATTTGTCCGGGCCCGAACACCGGGACCCGAGGGAAGTCCCAGCACCGGGCTGGGGCTGGCGATCGCCAAAGCCATCACCGAGGCCCACGACGGCAGCATCGGCGTCGACGCAAGTCCGGGGCAGACCACCTTCCGCGTGCGCCTTCCCCTGGGCGATCCATCGATGTCGGAGGTGGAGGTGCACCGGTAGCGGCCGCTGCCGAGTCGTCAGATACACGCCGGGTCGGCGCTCGGTGGCATGCGCGAGGGGCGGGCGACGATCAAAGGAGAAGCTCGGTCACGTCAATGTTCCCGGCGCACACGGCGCCCTGCACCCTCGGCGCATACCACTGCACATCGGGCTGCAACGCTGACGCGCCCGCACGAGCGGATCAGTGATTGCCTGGGCGGGAGCTCGCGTGTCCCAGGCAGCGAAAACGCCGCGATCTAGCCGTGCCGAAGTCGCGGCTAATCCACAGGGCACCAACTCATTTCGACCGATGATCGGCTACCGTCCCATCGTCCGGTACGCCACACAGCGTCTACTATATTTGTCAGTAGTTCATGGCATGGTCGTGCGCAGCCGCGGTCCGAATGTCGAAGACAGGGGGCGGTGTTGGGCATCAGCGGGAAAACCTGGGCGCGGGCGGTGGCCTCGGTGTTGTTGGCGGTGGCGCTGATCGGCGGCGGGGTCATCATCTTCACGCAGCGCTGCGGGTTCGGTTGTGCCGGTGACCGTGGCAGCGCCGCGCAGTCGACGGCCCGGCCGCCCACCGTGCCTGTCACGCTTGTCCTGGCTCCGCCATCTGGGGCTGAGCAGGTCGACCCGTTGGCGCCGGTCACCGTGACGGCGGCATCGGGCACCGTGACCGAGGTGGTCATGGTCAACGACCAAGGCCGACGAATCGATGGCGTGCTGACACCCGATGCGACGGTCTGGAAACCGGTCGCCGCGCTGGGGTACGGGCGCACCTATACCGTCACAGCGACGGCCGTCGGTGCCGCGGGCACCCCGATTCAACAGACGTCGACGTTTTCCACCCTCGTACCCGGCAACCAGACGGCCGTGTCGCTGCGGACCACCGGCGGCGCACCGCTGCGCGATGGACAGCGTTACGGCATCGGCACGGTCGTCGTGGCACGGTTCGATGAACCGATTACCGACAAGGCCGCTGCGGAACGCCGACTGGTGGTGACCACGAGTCCGCCGGTGCAGGGCTCCTGGTACTGGCTCGATGACCAGACCGCGCATTGGCGTCCGCCGCAGTACTTTTCCCCGGGCACTACGGTCACCGTCGAAGCGAACATCTACGGCGTGGCGGTCGGCGACGGGCTCTACGGGCAGGAGGACGCCCGGGTCAGCTTCCAGATCGGGGACGCCCACGTGGCGATCGCCGACGACAACACCAAACAGGTCACGGTGTTCGACAACGGAGCGCTGGTGCGCACCATGCCGACATCAATGGGTATGGGCGGCAGCCAGACGATCAACGGACAGACGATCTCGTTCTGGACCCAGCGCGGCATCTACACCGTGCTGGACAAGGCCAACCCGGTCATCATGGATTCCTCGACCTACGGGCTACCGATCAACTCTCGCCTGGGTTACCGCGAAAAGATTTCCTGGGCCACGCGGATCAGCATTGACGGGATCTACCTGCACCAGCTCGACAGCACGGTGTGGGCGCAGGGCAACACCGATGTCTCGCATGGTTGCTTGAACCTCAATGCCGAAAACGCCCAATGGTTCTACGACTTTTCGGTGCCCGGCGACGTCGTGGAGGTACGCAACACCGGCGGTGAGCCGCTACAGATCTGGCAGAACGGCGATTGGAGCATGCCCTGGGAGCAGTGGCGCCGCGGCAGCGCGCTGCCCTGATATATCCCGTCAATGGTGCTGCTGCGCAACAACACTCACGGCGCGGGCAGCGGGCACACGTCGCGGGCGGTCAGGCGCCGCCGCAACGCCCATCCCAGCGCGAGCAGGGACGCGATCGCGATCAGCGGCTGCAGCGGGGCCCACATGCTCAGCGCCCCACTGATCCCGACCGCGGCCACGACCAGTTTGTTGCACACCGGACAACCCACGGCCAGCAGTGACCCAATGTTGGCGACCGCGCCGGCGCCGGTGCGGCGCTGCACAGGACCGGCACCCGGTCGCCGCACGTAGGTGGCGATGAACAAGCCGCTCATGACGGCGGTGGCCACCCACACGAGGTAGCTCCACCAGGTGGGCGGTGTCATGCGGGTGTACCAGGGGGTGGCGAGCAGACCGGTGGGGATACCGATCGCCAGCCACACCACCGCCGCTCCCGCCGCGGCCACCAGCCAATGAACCGACGTCCACCGTGTCACGGCCGCCTCCCGCTCCCGATAACTACTAAGCTGCATAGTACTAATGCAAATAGTAAATCGCTGGGGCTGGACCGGCAGCCGGTCACCCCCCGCGAACGAGAAGGGAAGCGGTGACGATCGAGACCGTACGCAGCCACGCGAGATGTCGGGTGCTGATTGTCAATGACGCGGCGGCGCCGAGCTCCGAGGTGACTGACTGTCTGCAGCGAGCAGGCTTCGAGGTCGCCATCACTCCCGACGGTACGGGGGCGCTGCGGTTGGCCCGGAGCACCGCGCCCGACGTTGTGGTTCTCGACGTCGTGCTGCCGGACATTGACGGGCTGTGGGTATGCCGCGAGTTGCGCTCGTTCTCCGATGCCTATGTGGTGCTGGGCAGTATGTGCGATTCCGCGTCGAGTGTGATTGCCGGCCTCACGGCCGGCGCCGACGATGTCGTCAGGCTGCCCTGGCATGCCGAAGAGCTGCTTGCGCGGATACGGGCAATGCTGCGTCGGCCCCGACGGCACGACGGTCACGCCGAAGCCGACACCGGGGCGGGCCGCGGCGAGGTTCGGGTCTTTGGCACATTATCGATCGACGTCGAGGCGCGCCGGGTCGTTGTCGGCGATGAACCGGTGGCGCTGACCCGCACCGAGTTCGACATCCTGGCCGCATTGTCGGCGCGGCCAGCGGCAGTGGTGAGTCGGCACGAATTGCTGGCAACCGTGTGGGGCCGGTCGTGGGCGGGTGAAAAGAACGTGATCGACGTGCATATCGGGCATCTGCGCCGCAAGCTCGAGGACGACCCCGCAGTACCTCGCTTTGTGGTGAATGTGCGTGGCGCTGGTTACCGGATGGGTACCGGATGACGCGGTGCATCCATCACGCCGAGTAGCCCCGCTTTCACCAAAGCCGGGCCGGGGGTCCCACAGGCGACCGGCATACACCGCGCTGTCGCTGTGTGGATGTGGTGGACGAGGGCGCGGCTGCCCGCCCTACCGGGGGTGCCGCGGTAGGCTCGCCGACAAGGCGTGTGAAGGGTGTACCGGGTGCGAGTACGAGGGTTCGGGGAACTGGAAGCGGTTGTCATGGAGCGGGTGTGGAATCACCTGCCGGATGCGGTCACGGTACGCGAGATTTTCGACGAGCTCAGCGAGCAGCGGCGCATCGCATACACCACGGTGATGTCGACGATGGACAATCTGCACACCAAGGGCTGGCTGGAACGCGAACGCGACGGCCGGGCCTACCGCTACTTGCCGGTGATGAGTCGTGAAGAGCACACCGCGCAGTTGATGCGCGATGCGCTCGACGGCGGCGGACGGTCGGATCTGGTGTTGAGCTATTTCATCGAGCAGATCGAGCCCGATGACTCCGAGCATCTGCGCACAGCGCTGCGCCGCATCGCGCGACGGTCCGGCAAGCCGAAAACATCATGAACGCCGCCGGCCTGCTGGTTGCCCACGGCATCGTGCTGGGCGTGGCCGGTCCGCCGGTGCTGGCGCGACTGACCCATGGCGGCCACGCGCCGCGCAGCGGCATCGCGGCATGGCTGGTCGCGATCGTGGCGTTTCTGGTCAGCTGGCTCGCCGTCGGCGTGCTGGTCGCCGGTGACGTGCTGCGGCACTGGCACCAGACCCGGTCGCTGGTCGCCTCGTGCGTGGAATTGCTGTGCGACCTGGCGGCGGGCCGGGCCGGGGGCATCGCGCAGGTAACGGTGCTGGCCGCGGTAGCGGCCGCGGCCGCGGGTGTCGTGTTCTCGGGTGCGCGCCTGACCCGCACCATCGTGCGACTGCGGGCCAAGGCACATCGGCATTCCGAGGCCATCCGCTTGGTGGGCCAACCAACCGCTGACGCGGACGTGTATGTGATGCAGACCCCCGAGCGGGCCGCATATTGCGTGTCGGGCCGCCCGGCGACCATCGTGGTCACCAGTGCGGCGGTGGCGGCCCTCGGGGAACGTGAACTGGCCGCCGTGATCGCCCACGAACGCGCCCATGTCGCGGGCCGGCACCTGGCCATCGTCACGGCGATGCGCGGCGTGGCGTTGATCCTGCCGCGGGTGCGTCTGATCACCCGCGGCGCCACCGAAGTCGCGCGGCTGCTGGAGATGTGCGCCGACGACGCCGCCGCGGCCCGCTACGGCAGGCGGGCCCTGCTGGACGGCTTGATGGCCCTGGTCGGTGCGGCTCCTGCCTCGGCGCTGGGGGCCGCCGACGTCGCCGTCTTGCACCGCGCCGAGCGCCTGGCCTGCCCGGCCACCCAGCGGGTGCGGATCGGCACCCAAGCAGCCCTGGGCAGTGCCTCCACCCTGATCGCTGTGGGTCCACTGGCCGTCGCGGCCTTGTGCGCCTCGGGCGTGTGGATGTGCGCCCTCTAACGCAGCGCGCTACCGACGCACAAGGCCGCGGCCCCAGGGGGCCGGCGCTGGCGCTACGTTTCGATGATGCGGGTGACGTACGGGGTCATGCCGCCGCGGCGCACCGGCGAAATCTTCACGGGCACACCGGTTTGTTGGGCTTCGAGCATCTGGCCGCCGCCCAGGTAGATGGCTTCGTGCTGCCCCCCTCCGGGGCCCCAGAACAGCAGATCGCCGCGTTTGGCTTCCGACGGCGGCACTTTGCGTCCCGCGTTGTACTGATCGCCAGAGAAGCGCGGCAGGTTGATACCCACGCCGGCGTAGGCATACCGGGTCAGCCCGGAACAGTCGAATCCGACCGTGTCCGCACCGGAGTCGATGCCGCGGCTCGGGCCGGTCAGGCTGCCGCCAC
This sequence comes from Mycobacterium sp. SMC-17, assembly GCF_045310915.1. Lineage (NCBI taxonomy): Bacteria > Bacillati > Actinomycetota > Actinomycetes > Mycobacteriales > Mycobacteriaceae > Mycobacterium > Mycobacterium sp. SMC-17. Next base: position 26,031 of record NZ_JBJIAK010000054.1, read on the forward strand.
CCCAGGAGTAGGGGACACCAATCTGTGAACCGGCCCGGCGGATCACATACTCGATCGCTTGCTTGCCGTAGACCCGGTTGCCCCGCACCGTCGCGGCGGGCGCCGCCGTGGGACTGCCGATGCCCAGGGTGCTCAGAAATTTGTGGCCGAGGTCCATGGTGGTCTGGGCCGCCATCGCCGTCGCTTGCAGCGACGCATTGGCGATCGCCAGCGGGTCGCCCGGCGCCCCGGCGCTGAGCACGCTCGGCAATGACGGGTCCCATCCTCCCGCGGCCAAAGGTTCGGCCTGAGCCGGCGTGGCCATCGCGACCACCGTCGACACCGTCGCTGCCACATAACCGATCCGCCGCAGCCATCCTCGTGCCCGAAGGCGCGCAGGGGCCGCGGTTCGGCGTCGGGAACGATACGTGCGCGATAGTGAGGCCATCGGCTCAGTTCTCCTTATGCCCGGGTGTGCTGCCCGCCATCACATGAGTGATCTACGGCCAGTCCAAGTACGTAGTTGCGCCGTACTGTGAGCCACGGTACATCACTTTCGTCACACTGGTTAACTCTCGCACCAAATTTCATTGATGTAATTTGTTGCGGCAGCGGACTTTACGCGCCGTGGTGACGGTGTGGACTGCGACGGACCGCGGCGGCGCCGAGCCCGAGCAGGGCGATGCCGACCAGATAAATGGGTGTGCCGGCGGCGATTTCGGCGCTGCGGTGCCCGGCCCCGGTGCCCGCGGGCCGGTACAGCACCCGGGTCTGAGTGAGCTGTCCGGCGGTGCCCGCGTCGACCGGCAGCCAGGCCTCGGTGTTGTCATCGCCCTCGCGCAGTTCGACGTAGGTGAACCAGCGGCCGGACCCGGGCACCGTCACTGTCCCGGCGTAGCGGCACAGGCCGGTTTGACGCAGGTCACCGGTGAACGTCTGGCCGGCGCGCCGGGCGGCTAGACGGATCGGCGTGGTGTGTTCACAGTCGCCGGTGTCGGTCAAGCGGGCGGTCATGGTGATCTGGCCGCGCCCGTCGGTGTCGGCGGTGAGGTCGACGGTGGCTACCGCCGGGCCCTGCCCCGGGTCGTGGGCGTGCGCACGCCCCGCGCCGGTGGCCAAGGCGCTACCGCTGATCAGCACCGCCACGGCGGCGGGCAGCGCGGCCCGCGACCGGCGCGACGACCCGAGGGCCAGGACAAGGGTGCTGATCACGATCACCGGCACGGCGGTGATCGCCACCGCGTCGGGATGGGCGCTGGCCAGCCTGAGCGCGCTGGCACCCCATGCGAGGGTGGCGGTGGCCAGTGCGGCGGCCGCAGGGCGTGCCAGCCGTCCGGGCAGTGGCAGGTCGTAGACCGCCAAGCCGAGCACCGCGAGCGGCAGGTCCGGGGTGCTGCGCCCCAGTGTCGCCAGCGCCGCGATGATCAGCAGCCGCAGCGCGGCGTAGCCGGCGACCGCGAGCGTGACCGGGGCGCCGCCCGGGACCGCGCGCCCGATCACGTGGGCGGCCAGCAGGCCGGCGGCCAGCATGATCGGCAGGTAGAGGGTCTCGGTGAACTGCGGGACCCCGGTTTCGTACTCGAAGACCAGTGCCTCGGCGTTCGCCAGCAGCAGAGCACCGGCCGCGGCCCGCAACGCCGCGGCGTTCGGGTCGATACCCGCCAGTGCGCCCAGGGCGATGGCGATTGCGGCGAAGATCACCAGCATGTGCGGCGGGCTCCACTCCACCGCGTCGCGGCCGAACGCGTCATGCCACGCATTGTCGATCGGCGCCGCCGCCAGCGCGGTGACACCGCCGAGGCACGCCGTGACCACCGGCCGCTGGGACAGGGTGGCCCGCAGCGAGCGCAGCGCCACCAGAACCCGCACACCCCACGCAGCGATCGCCAGGCCGACCACCGCCATCGCCCCGTACAGCATCAGATGGGCGGGGGTCCAGAAACTGTCGCGGCCGATGTCGGTGTGCCAGGACTCATCCCAATAGGTGGCCACAATCCCGAGGGCCCCGGCCGCGCAGACCGTCCAGCCCAGACCCACCGGCAGGCTGAGACTATTACGAGTCACTACTGAGACATTCATGTCTCAACTATGATGAGGGCATGCCTCAACGTCAAGGAGTTGTCGACCAGTCCCTGCTCGATGCCACCGCCGCGGCGATCGCCCGGTGGGGACTGCACGCCCTGACCCTGGAACGAGTCGGCATCGAGGCCGGGATGTCACGGGCCACGATCTACCGGCGCGGTGTCACCCGCGACGATCTGATCGCCGCGGTCACCGCGCAGGCGGCCGACACCTACACCCGCGCCATGCTGCCGGCGTTGGCCCAACCGGGCTCGGCGGCCGACCGGCTGCGCATTGCCCTACAGGCCTTGTGCGCCACAGCCGATGAGCACCTGCATGTGCTGGCCGGGTTTTTTCTCGCCCGCGGCGAGGTGTTCCACCAGCCCGGACCCGACGCGCTGATCGTCGATGTCTTCGCCGAACCATTCGAACGGCTGCTCCGCGATGGCGCCGCCGACGGCAGCCTGCGGGACCTGCCCCCCACCGTGACCGCCACCGTGCTGTTCAACCTGGTCGGCTGGGGCTATATCCACCTGCGCGCCGCGCACGATTGGAACGCGGCCACCGCCGCGGACGCCATTATCGGCATCATCTTGCGCGGCACCCTCGCCTGCGGTGCCCACCCATGACCGTCGGCGCGTGGACGTTCACCATGATCGACCTGGCCGGGTTCACCGCCCTTACCGAGGCGCACGGCGACGAATACGCCGCCGACCTCGCGGTCGACTTCGCCGACCTCGCCCGAACCGCCCTGGCGCCGGGCGATCGGTTCATCAAGTCGATCGGCGATGCGGTACTCCTGGCGTCCCCCGATCCCACCGCAGGGATCTACCTGACACAGCGGGTCCTCGAGCGCTGCGCCACGAAAGACCACTACCTGCTGACCAGGACGGCCCTGCACCACGGCCCCGCCGCCGGGCGCGGCAACGACTTCTTCGGCGCCGCGATCAACCTGACCGCGCGCCTGGCCGCACATGCCGGCGCCGGACAGACGTTGGCCACCGATACCGTCGCCGGTGCGGCCCGCGCCCTCGGCGTGCCCGTCGAGGATTTAGGCGAAACCACCTTCAAAAACCTCAGCGAACCCATCGGTGTTCACGCATTGCACCTCGGCGCCCCCTCGCCGGTGTCAACGGTCGACCCCATCTGCCGGATGCGCATCGAGCATCAGCAGGCCGCCGGATACCTGCGCCACCACGGCCACGAATACTGGTTCTGCTCACTGAAGTGCGCGGCGCAATTCGCGCGCGAGGCCGCCGACCAGCCGTAGCCGGTGCACCCCCGACCTCGGGTCCATTGCCTTTGGGCGTCGCCGCTGGCATCGCCCGCCGACATCGTCCGCGCCACGGCTTTCGACTCCAAAAGTGTTGGCCAGCACCAGATGCGCACCCATCCACCCGCGCCGGCAGCCCGGGCGCCGGGCGGGGACGAGCCGGTCGCGGCGAGTCGCAACTGGCCGATGTCGGTCGGCACTGACGGCCCCTTCACAGGTCCACCATTTACTATGCAACTCAGTACTACCGCGATCCATAGTGAAGGTGAGCCACGATGAGTCCGATCCGTCGCGTACGTCCCACCCGCGCGTCGCTGTACACCGCGGGCTACCGGCGTGAGCGCCGCCGGCGGCTGGTGGGGTGGGCCCTGGTCGGCATCGGGGCGGTGATGGCCGTCGTGCACGGCATCACTCACCTCGGCCGGCTCACCCTCATCGGCTACCAGGACCTGCTGCTGGGCTATCCCATGGCCAGCGTGCTGGTGCTCGGCGGTTTCATCCTGGTCGGCTGGACTGCGAAACCAACACGGTGACAGCAACCTGCTACCCCCGGCGGGATGCGGTGGTTCCCGCGGCCGGATTGCGGCCGTTCGGGGGCTACCACAGCGAACCAGGGTCATCATCGCGACGCGATACACGGCGCGCGGCGCCGTGCACGAGAGATCAGAGGTAGGACCATGCCCATACAACGCACCGCCTTCGGCCGGTGGTGGAAGCTGGGCTCGTTCCTGGTCGTGCTGGTGACCGTGTCGGCCGTGCTGGTGGTCGTGGCCCGCCGGCAATGGGACCGCGACGCCGACCACATCGACTGCGCCACCAACAAATGCATCGCCTTGACCTTCGACGACGGCCCGTCCCCCTTCACCGACCGGCTCCTTCGGGTGCTAGCCGCCCGCGGCGCCAAAGCAACGTTCTTCCTTATCGGCAACAAAGTGGCCGCCAACCCCGATGCCGCGCGCCGAATCGACAACGCCGGCATGGAAATCGGCAGCCACACCTGGGAACACCCCAACATGTCCACGATCCCGATCGCCGACATCCCCGCGCAACTACGCAAAGCCACCCAGGCACTGCAGGCCGCCACCGGCCGTACCCCCGACCTGTACCGGCCCGCCGGCGGGCTGTCCTCGCCAGCCGTGCGCGCCGAAGCCGGCCGGCAAGGACTCGCTGAAATACTGTGGGACGTCATCCCGTTCGACTGGATCAACGACGCCAACCTGGCCGCGAGCACGTACATGCTCAAGACCCAAATCCGACCCGGATCGGTGGTGCTGCTGCACGACACCTACTCCAGCACCGTCGACCTGGTGTACCAATTTCTTCCGGTCTTGATCGCCAACGGCTACCACATGGTGACCGTCAGTCACCTGCTCGGCCACCGCGAACCCGGGACCAGCTACGGCGGCCGGGAAAACGGCCCACCCGCCAACGCCCTCGTCGACATCGCCCCGGACAAGATCCCCACCCTGGCGCCGACCCCATCGCCCAAACCGGCCCCCAACCTGCCGATCACCGACATCCCCAACCAAAACCCCGGCGGCCCACCCGCATAGGCGACCCCGCCTCCCAAACAAGGACCACCCTCACAGTCAGTGGGCGCCGACGGCCTGCAGGGCCAATCGTCCGGTCTTGTGCAGCCGGTACAGGGCCAGCGCGACCAGCAGGCTGATCGCCGTGAGCGACACCCAGACCAGTTCCGGCCGGCCGGCATGGCGCGCCGTCTCCATCAGCGCACCCGTGGCGAGATTTCCCACCAGGATGCCGACGCCGACGATGGTGTTGTAGAAGCCGTAATACGTCGCGACCAGCCGGTCGCCCGCCAGCGACACCACGGTGTCCATCTCGAACGGATAGACCGCGGCCGAGCCGACGGCCAGCAGCGCGGCCGTCAGCAACAGCGCGGCAACCGCGGCCGGTTGCCCCCACCGGTCATCGGGCACCACGATGAGCGGGACGAACGCCGCCGCGAGCACCAGCACGCCGATGGTCAGCGACTGGGCGCGGCCGTAGCGTGCCGTGAACCAGGCCGTGATGCGGATCTGTCCACCGATGGCGACCAGCCCCGATACCGCGAAAACTGCTGCCACGATGGCCGATTCATGGTGCGGCGACAGCACCGCGGCGTGTAGCGGCAGCGCCAGGTACACCTGGAACGTCACCACGTAGGTGCCCACCATCGACGCCGCGAACAGCAGGAACGGGCGGTTGGCGAGCACGGTGCGCCAGTCGTGCAGGATCGAGACCCGTTCGGTGACAGCATGATCGGCGTGGTCCTTCGGCAGCGCGAACAGCTGCGCGATGGTCAGGACTGCAAACACCACCGCCGCCATGCCCGCCGTCACCCGGAAGTCCAGCGCCATCAGGGCCAGTCCCACCAGCGGACCGGCCAGGATGCCGCCCTGATAGAAGACGTTGAACACCGTGAACGCCGCCACCCGGCGCTCGCCCGAGTCCGCGGCCAGGTAGGCCCGCACCGCCGGGTTGAACAGCGCCCCCGCGAAACCGGTTGCCGCCGAGGCGATCAGCAACGCCGGCAGGGACTGTGCGACCGCCAGCAGCCCGAACGCGGCCGTGCGCAACAGACAGCCCGCCACGATCAGCGGCTTGTAGCCCAGCCGGTCGGCCAACGTCCCACCGACGATGAACATGCCCTGCTGCGAGAAGTTCCGGACCCCGAGCACCAGCCCGACAGCCCAGCCGGCCAGGCCGAGCGGGCCGGCCAGGTACCCGGCCAGATACGGCATCAGCATGTAGAAGCCGAGGTTGATGCCGAACTGGTTGAGCATCAGCACCCGGCTGGGCCAGCCGAAGCTGCGGAACTGCGTGAGCACCGGCATCACAGCGATGCCGCGTCGGGCCTGCGCACCGTCGTGCAGCGGGTCCACGAATCCACCACGCGCTCAGCGTGGTCCGCGATCACCGCGGGCTCGGCGGGCGGCTCGATGCCGAGCAGATTGTGCTGTCGGCAGTAGTCGTCGTTGTAGACGGTGTCGAAATACCGTTGCGGCCCATCGGGAAAGATCGCGGCGATCGTGGTGTCCGCGTCGTGGTGGCGGGCCGCCCAACCGGCGACCAGAGCGACTGCGCCGCCGCTCCAGCCGCTGCTGGCATAGCTTGTCGAGGCCAGTGCCCGGCACGCCCACACTGCCTCGGCGGGTGCCACCCAGTGCACCTCGGAGAACGCGTCGTAATCGACGTTGTCGGGGTAGATGCTCGACCCCAGGCCACGCATCAGCCGGCTCTGCGCGGGCTGGCCGAAGATCGTCGACCCGATGGTGTCGACGCCGATCAGTTTCAGGTCGGGATTGAACTCCCGCAACACTTTTGCCACCCCGGCCGAATGCCCGCCGGTGCCCACCGAGCACACCAGGATGTCGACGATGCCCAGCTGCGACTGCAGTTCGAGCGCGAGGTCGCGGTACGCGTCGACGTTGTCGGGGTTGTTGTACTGGTCGGGGTACCACGCGGTGGGGTCACCGGCCAGGATCTCCGCGACCCGGTCGCGGCGGGCCTGCTGCCAGCCGCCGGTCGGGTGGGGCTCGGTGACCAGGTCGATGTCGGCGCCGTACGCGGCCAGCATGCGCAGCATCATCGGTTCCATGCCGGGATCGGTCACCAGCGTGACCGGGTGCCCGTACACGGTGCCGGCCAGGGCCAGACCGAGTCCGAGTGTGCCGCTGGTGGATTCGACGATCCGGGCGCCGGGCAACAGGTCGCCGCGGGCCCGGCCGCGTTCGACCATGTACATGGCGGGCCGGTCTTTCATACCGCCGGGGTTCACGCCTTCGAGCTTGGCCCAGAAGCCGCGGTCGTCGGTGGTGAACGGGGCGGTGATCCGCAGCACCGGGGTGCCGCCGACCATGGTGCCCGGCCGGTCGTAGCGGGCCAGCCGGCACGGCCGGGCTACCGAGTGGGAGTTGGTGGACTTTCTGGGCAGGACAAGATTGGTTGAACTATTCATGGGTGCATCACTTTTCACTGATTCCGCCGCGTGGCGCGGAGGAGAAGAATTGGCGGCGGACACCGACCGGCCACACGACGCGGGCGGTCTGCGCTAGCCGATCAGCGTCGAGAAATGCACAGGCGAGTTAACAACCTTCGGCCGTTCTCAACGAGGACATCAGGTTCGGGCGGGCCGCGGCCGGCGGCCAGCCGGTGCGCACGCCAGCACATCAACGCGGTGCGCAGCAATACGGCAACACCGAGTTCCAGGAGAGTGGAGTTGGCCCGCGGTAGTCCGGCGGTGGCTTCCATGTCTGGCGCTAATGCAGTCACCACGTCCCGAAGGTGGGGGTGCTGCTCAACCATCGTCGATGGCGCCAGCGGGCTTGCCGTGATCGACGCTTGAGCAGGATGGGCGTGGGGTGGGTCGACATGGCGAGCACCCAGCTGAATGCCGATCGCGAGCGCGATAACGGTGACGAGCAGCGCGGCGATTGCATGCCGTCGCGTCGTCGGGGAAGTCACGTTCGCGACTGTACCGGCAGATCGATGGCCGTGGCTGTGCCGCAGATCACCAAAATACGAAACGTTACCGAGTTCAAAGAACATTCAAATCTGTTGTGGCACTGAGCTACTGAGCTAGTCCGGGTCGGCGCGCGGATCTGTATCCCAGCGCGCATCGCGCCCGGCGATGTGCGCTGGGATACAGGCCTCGGGCGGTCAGCCTTCCCCGGCTCCTAGGGAAGGCTGACCGCTGGACAGAGGGTTCACCGGCGCTGCCGCGACGTGGGCGTGCTACAACGCAATCCCAAAATGCTGATCACGCCCCGCGCCAGGCCGGCCGGCACGGCATGCGGATAGTGTGCGGCGACGCAGACACGCGCGACGGCCATGCCGATCGCTGCGACTGTGGCGAGGAGGGTGAGCCACCGGTCGATGCGCCACAGGCGCGGACTGTGGGTAACGCGCCGCCGGAGGCGCAACGCAAGACCGTGATGTCGTGGCACGCGTTGCGCGGACGGGTTTCGTTGATGCTGACTGCGATCGGGCGGTAGACCACCAGCGCCGCGTGTCCACCGAGCGGGGCCCACAGGACTGTCACCATCGGCGCCGGACCGTCGGCTGTGCGGGCGAGCACCGTGCCGCAACCAGCAGGGCCACAAAGACCACGCCGCCGGCATTGGCTCAGCCCGTCAGCAGGCCTTGTGGCCACGGCGTGGGCCGAGCGAACTCCCTGAGGGCTCATCCGGGACCTCCGTTAACGCGATCGCTGACGGCTCGCAGCGCCGCCTGTGGGTTCGAGGCCATCTCGCGTCTACCTAGTGTCGCGCGTCTGAATTTGTTTTACGGGCGTGGGGCAGGATTTCGTCGGCGGTCTTGGTCCACACGAATGGGTGGCAACGTTGGTTCCAACCGTCGATGAATGCGCCGATGGCTGCGATGAGTTCTTTGACGCTGTCGAACGATCCCCGGCGGATCGCTTGGCGGGTGATGATCGAGAAGAACACTTCGACCATGTTCAGCCAGGAACCTGATGTCGGGGTGAAATGCAGTGTCACACGCGGATTCTTGGCTAGCCACGCGTTGATGTCCGCATGCTTGTGGGTGTGGTAGTTGTCGCACACCACATGTAGCCGGCGCCTCGGATACGCCCGGGCCACGGTCTTGAGGAAGTCGAGGAACTCGGCTTTGCCGTGACGTTCATAGCAGCGGTCGGTCACTTTCCCGGTCGCGATCTCCAGTGCCGCGAACAGGGTCGCGGTGCCGTTGCGCTGGTAGTCGTGTGTGGCCTTCTCTGGCAGACCCGGGCGCATCGGCAGGATCGGTTGGGTCCGGTTCAGTGCCTGAATCTGCGATTTTTCGTCTACGCACAAAACGATCGCTTTCTCGGGCGGGTTCAGATACAGCCCGACGACGTCACGAACTTTGGCTTCCAGTTCGGGGTCGGTGGAAAACTTGAACGTCTGGCGGCGCCACGGTTTGACCCCGTAGCGTCGCCACGCCCGGGCCACGGTGGCATCCCCGACGCCGAGGTACTTACCCAGCAGACGACTCGACCAGTGCGTCACCGCCAACGAATCCGGCGGCGGATCGAGTGTGGCCGCCAGGATCGCCGCGTCATCGACAGTCTTAGGTCGACCACTACGGGGTTCATCGTCCAGACCGTCAATGCCTAACGCGGCGAACCGATCCCGCCACTTGATCACCGTCGGCCGCGACACCCCCACCAGTCGGGCCGCTCCCGACGTGCCCGCACCATCGCCCACGGCCAACACGATCCGGGCCCGCTCAACATGGCCGGCAGGCATCGTCGAGGACCGTGTCCACGACTGCAATGTCGCACGATCCTCATCACTGATCACCAACGCAGATGACGGCATACACCATCATCGCACACTGTAAACTAATTAATGACGCGCGACACTAGTTCATGTTCCAGGGCTCACCGTACGTGGTCACCGAGTCGCCGGTCTTTGCTATGAGTCGGGCGAACGGACGAACCATCACACCACCAGCTGCACCAGTCACGGTGCCGTGGGCGTTGGCCACGGCCACCCCGCCGGCCGGGCCGGACACGTCCACCGAGAACGTCGCCACCTCCTGGACACCCGGACCGTTGCCCAGGTCCGCGGAGATCGACGCGCCCGGGAACAGGTTCGGCGTGATGACGCCACCCCAACGGTTACCGATGCCGATACCAGGAAAGAAAGTCTCCGGCGTCACGTTGTCGAGCAGGATGTTCGGCGTGGTGTAGGCGAAGTTGATACCCACACCCAACGACCACGGAAAGCCGATCTGATAACCCAATTCCAAGGTCCCGGCGAACTCGTCGCAGGCCTTACCGGCGCAGCTGTACTTGGCCCGACCCGAATGGAACCACTCACGTGTCAACCGGTTGCGGTCCATCGGAAACACCCCATTGAGGAAGGTGTCCCACTGCTGCACCGTCAACGTCCGATCCTGGCCGTCGGCCAGACTCTGCTCATTATCGAGGCTCGCATGGGACGCGCCCGCGCCCAGCAATAGCGACGACACCGTCGCGCCGGTCACCACCAGCAGCCGACTGAAAGCCTTCATGGTCTCCTTCTGGGCCTTGGTTTGATCGAACTGCGCACCGCTGCTGGCGACGAGCGACGTCGACCGGATTCGAGAGGCCGTCGGTGCTTCCCCGACTGCGGCGCCGGCGCCGAGTTTTGTCCTAGGCCGCCGCGGGGCCGCAATCCAACCTGACGTAGACCGTTGCCCGCGGCGGGTACGCGCCGCGGGTAGGCCTGAGGTTGGGGGTGGCTTTGACCCGCGACACCGAGGTGACCGCGCAGTGTTCCATCGGGCCATCACCGACCTTGCTGACGATGACGCGGTTGCCTTCCGATTGGAGCCGGTCAATCGTCTCGCTCGCCGAGCCGTGCGACGGCGGGGACGCTGCGGCGGCTCCGGTTCCCAGCACGAGCACGGTGGCCACACTTGCCGCGCCGAGCGCGAACATGCCTGCAGTTCTTCTCATGATGTGTCTGCTCCTTGACTGCCGGACTCTGCGCCGCCATGCGGCGACATGCTGCTGATGTAGGAATGCCTGTCGGTGAACCAGGTCTGAATACCCGTCACCTGAATGGCAGATGTGTGTATTAGCCTCCAGCGCAGGAGGATTCGCTGACCGCGGACTTCGGTCGCCTATGGCCACGAACGCGCAGACGGTGTGGCCGGATCGCGTCCGCCAGTGCCGACCGTGGTGTCCGCGGGCGGGACCACCCGAGCGACCCGTGTTGAGCGTTCATGAACATGCGTTGGATGGTGACGGCGTTTGCCTCCCGGTAGATCGCGGCCCGGCGGATGTATCCGTTGTCAGCCGCAATATGGTTGCTTCGTAACGGATTAGAGAAGTGCAGTGATCCAGTTACTGAGTTAGACCGTATTTTGCGGTGTTGCACGCGTCAATCGCGATGAACGGACGCATAGAGGATTCATACCAAGATCGGCGCAGCCACGTCGCAACACCGCGAAGGCGGCGACAACCTGTCAAAAGTGTTGGTAATTGGTGTGTTAGCGCGTCCGCTTCACCCGCGGCCTGCCCGCGCTGCATCCAGGCCCCTTTAGAGTTCCCTATGAACTACGTGACAACTACGTACTGAGGTTCAACGATGAACAGTGCGTGTACCGGTGCGCCGACCCAGCCGCACCGGTCAGGCCAAGGCCGTTGCTCGCGATGTGCGTATCCCACTGGGCTACCGATGATTTCGGAGCGCGCAGCGGTCTGGAGCACAAACGGGGTGTGCAGCCGCAATGTGGCGGCCGCCCATGTGGAATTCTCTGAAAGGACTCTCAATGAGCCTGTCAAGCCGCCGCAGTGGTGATCTGAGGCGTGTTGGGCTGCCAGGTTCTGTTGTCG